>JAOZRM010000084.1:2768-12313 GCA_029940175.1 Candidatus Sabulitectum sp.
CCTATTCCTATCTTGTCATCAATTACCATAAGACCACCAACAAGCATAACGGTAACCTTGCCCACCTGGCCTATGATGCCATACAGTCCGTGTATGATCATCTCAAGCTTCATCAGCGAGAAATCTATGTCAAACCTCTCATCCAGAAGACGATGAAGCCTTGCAGCAAGAGGTTTTTCCGCACGATATGCTTTGACAATGGCTATACCGTCAAAGGTGCTGTCAAGAAGATCGTTGGTATGACTGGTGGCTTTTCTGCTGGCGGTTACTTTCCTTCCAAGCTTGTGCTCAACGGTATAAAAGATGAACAGCATAACCGGCAGCGGAGCCATGGCTATAAGAGTCAGCTTCCAGCTCATGAAGAACATCACTGCCATACAGAACACCAGTCTTGAGGTTGATTCAAGAGCCCTGAAAAATGCACTGCAACTGAACCAGGCGATCCTGGGGTAATCAGTAATGTCATCGGTAAGACGGGTGGTGAGATCACCAGGGCGAAACTTGTTGAAAAACCGCCAGTCCTTCCGCATGATTGCTCCGAAAACATTATCACGAACCAGAATTCCTATTGTGCTGTTTATGATTGCTCTGGCGCCGGGGTACAGCCCTGCCACAAACCTCGCAATTGCAAGCCCTGCAAGGACCCATATTATTTTGTTGAATCCTGCTGATTCCGGAGTTCCCAGAATAGTGTGAACATTATCCAGCAGATATCTGAAAACCAAAGGAAATCCCAGTGCAACCACGCTTGAGAGCAGCGTAAAAAGAACAAGGAACACCAAATACTTTCGAACAGGTTTCCAGTAGTTAAAGATCCATTTCAGATATTTAGACCATTTTTTGATGCCTTTACTGAGCAATTGAACCACCTCCGAACTGAAGATTGTGAAGTCTTGCGTATATGCCGTTCTTCACAAGCAGCTCGCTGTGGGTTCCCTGCTCTGCTACAACACCATGGCGAATAACTATTATCTGAGACGCATGAACAATAGTGGCAAGCCTGTGGGCAACCACAAGAGCCGTTCTACCATACATGGCAAGGTCTGTAGCCCTCTGAATTCTCTGCTCTGTGCCGGGATCAACACTTGAGGTAGCCTCATCCAGAACAAGAATTTCCGGTTGCCGAAGCATTGCTCTTGCAATGTTTATCAGTTGCCTCTGACCCATTGAAAGGTTCGTTCCACCCTCGCTTATCTTTCCGCCCAGACCACCGGGGATCCGCTCAAGCAACTCATGGGCTTCTATGATCTGCAACGCTTTTTCCTGTTTTTCTCTGGAAACTGAGTGGTCAAAAACAGTCAGGTTGCCGGAAAGAGTTCCCGAGAACAGGTTCACCTCCTGTAATACCAGCCCCAGACCACTTCTCCAGGCATCAAGTGTCAGATCATATATGTTGACACCATCAATGGAAATTCTGCCCTTCTCAATGTGATAAAATCTCATGAGCAGTGAAACGATGGTGCTTTTCCCACCGCCGCTGTCACCAACCAGAGCAATGGTCTCTCCTCTTGTGAGAGTAAAGCTGACTCCTTTCAAAGCCCACTCACTTTCCTCCGAGTAGCGAAACCAGACATCCTCAAATACTATCTTGTTCCATGGATCTGGGAAACCGGAATTCTGCAAACTTCCATCAGGGGTCTGGGTAGAAGTATCCAGTATTTCCATGAGCCTTTCACCGGATGCCAGTGCCCGCTGTATCTGGTTTAATGTTTCAGAGAACATCACCAGAGGACCGAAAAGCCTTCTGGTGTATTCAACAAACATCACAACAGTACCCACAGTGACAACACCGCTTATCACACCAGGTCTGCCCGACACCAGAATCACCCCGATTGCTGCTATCTCAAGAGAACCCAGAAAACTCCAGAAAGTGTATTCCCAGAGATGAGCCTTGACCTCTTTCCTGAAGTAGTTTTTCCCCTGTTTGTGCATTTTCTTCAGAGCATATCCAGTTGAACCGAAAACCTGAAGCACCGGTACTGCCCGAACATATTCTGAAGCAACTGCGGCGATTGATGCGTAGGACTTTCGAACTTCCATCCACATACCGCGCATTCTTCGCAGCACAAACAATGCGATCAGTCCAACGGGAATGGTTATGGCCAGCACACGCAGGGCTATGTAGCTGTTCGCTTTGAACATGATAATCAGTGTACCGGCCACCATTGCTGCATTCCGAAGAAGAGCCATGCTGGTTTCACTGAAAAGCATCCGCACTCTCTCGGTATCGCTTTCAACACGAGCCATGAGCTTTCCAGATGGATTCGCATGAAAAAAGCCCATGGAAAGAGTCATCACATGATCGAACAGCTTCCGCTTAAGAGAACGAATTATGGAAAGACCAATACGGGTTGCCACAATTACCTGTGCATAGGAAATAACCATAGTAACAAGAAATATGAGAGCGAAAAGACCGGAGAGCTTCACAATGTCTGATGCACTTCCTGCAGGAATGGCATCATCTATCACTGCACGAAGCACAAGGGGACCGGCGAGTTCCCCCGCTATTGCAAAGAACAGAAGAAAGATCGCCAGACTGAAAGCTTTCCAGTGTGGTTTTAAGTAAGGTAGAAACCTCAAGAGCAGTCTGGATGAGCTTACTCTCTTGCTTTTACTCTTCGAATCATCATCATAAAAATTATATACCAACTTGGAACTCCGTTCAAAACATTGGATCTCGGCACAGGGTGCCCATAAAAAGAAGGTTATATGAAAACCGGAAAGGACAAAAGCCCTTTTAGATTACTGAGTACCTCATGATCATAAAAAACCTCCTTGTTGAACGGGTGTTAGACAACGAATGATACTTCAATACTTAAATTTGTCAATCACACAGCAAAACATTGGAACAAACATTGCCCTTCTCAGGTACATTCAAGCGCACACTGGAGGGAAGTGCAACTATATGAAAAGCAGTACAAATATCACTCTGGCCGGTTCCGTTCTTCTCATAGCTCCAGCAGTAAATGCGGATGCCGCTGATGTTCAGTCAGTGATTGAATCAGAAGACTGGAAAACTTTAAAAATCGTCTGGGGAATGATCGATCAGATAAACCCGGGAGATGAATTCTCCAGTTTTCCTCTGGCTGCAGAAAAGGGAGACTCACTCAGATCGGTTGTTGAAACACTGCTGCTGGAAACTGACATTGAAGATCCACACCTCCAATCAGCAGTAAGCCTTATTAAGAGAATCACTGCAACAAGGATCTTACGCATGAGCAGGATCAATCCGTCAATGATATCAAGAATGATGCCCCCGTGGACAGAAACCGTTCAGGACAACCTGCTCTACAACTTTGAGGAGAGGATCACAACACTAACCGGTCTTGTGGAATCAGGCGAGATAACAGCGGTGGAATTCATTGCTGCAAGAGATACCCTTATGGAGCGGGCGGAAACCTGGGCCGTTCTTGAGATAATGCAGGAGGTTCGAACTTATCGGAATTATGATTACCATAGCTGGGAACCTGAGATCGTTGATGCAGATCTGGTACTCGAGCGGATTGACCTTTCTTACAGAGCAGCACTGGACACTCTCAATAAAGCAAAACTCCCCGTAGACGTCGAATATTTCCAGACTGTTGTGCTGCAGCATAAGCAATTCATGGACAGATACGATGTATTTGTTGAAACAAAACCAGTTCTCATGGCTCTCCTGATGGATCTAATCGACCCGGATGCCATACAGTAGGGAAAGGGAGTAGATGAATAAGCAGATTGCAATTGGAGGCTCGTTTCTTCTGGCAGTTCCCGCAGTAAATGCCAGTAGTACTCACATTCAAGAAGCTGAGATCAAGTCAGTTATTGAATCACATGACTGGTCAATCCTGAAACAGATCTGGCAAACTGCAGACCGCATGGAACCCTCAGAGTTGCGTTATGAATTCCCTATGGCTACGGAAAAGGGAGACTCACTGAGTGCACTTGTTCGTTCTTTATTCGCTGTGACAGACTTCTCTTCTCCGGAAACTCAGACAGCTGTTTCCTTAATAAAGAGAATTACTGACACCAGGGTTTTACGCGCCAGCAGGGTCAACATGACCATGCTTACCCGTATGATTCCCCCCTGGGGGCTCCTTGTACGGGAAAGCCAGCTTTTCAATTTTGAAGAGAGGATCACAACACTTACCAGCCTGGTTGAAGCAGGAGAAGTAACTCCACGTGAATTCATTGCTGCAAGAGACTCTCTTCTGGACCGGGCAGAAACCCTGGCTGTTCTTGAGATACTGGAAGAGGTTCAGCTGCAGGCCGATCACGGCTTTTACAATGACCCGGTTGACGGGCTTGATACCGACATGATAGTGGCCAGGCTTGACCTTTCATACAGGGCTGCGCTGGACACTCTCAGCAGAGAGAATCCCAGTGAATACATCGAGCACTATAAACAGGCGGTCCAGCAGCACGAAGAGTTCCTGCGGAGGTATGAAGAGTTTGAGGAAGCAAAGCCCATTCTTAGAATCCTTCTTACCGATCTCATGGAGGCAAACATCTGAACTCCAAGTGGTTCGCTTTTGAAGTAACGGAGAAGTGCAATCTAAGCTGCATGTTCTGCTACAATGTCTGGCTGGAAAATAGCGAGCAGAGCAAACCGGAACTGACTCTAAATCAAATAGAAAAAGTACTTCACAACATCTCCAAAGCTCCAGGAGCCCGGGGAGTAACCTTTACGGGAGGAGAACCTCTTCTAAGAAGTGATATTCATGAAATTATCCGAGTATGCAGACAGTGTGGAATGAAGGCTGCTCTAGCCACCAATGGCACTCTGCTCACTGAGAAAACTGTCTGCAGTCTAATGGAAAGCGGTATTGAGCACTTTGATATCGGCTTCACTGAGCCAGCAGGGGAAACCAGACTTGCAGTCGCTGCAGCAGCAAAATCCGGATGTACTGTTACCGCTTCCATCTGCATTCATAAAAACAATTATGAAAGAACAGGAATTCTCTGTGAGATGGCAGCAGCCCTGGGAGCTGATGCTGTTGCACTGAACCGGTTCATACCAACAGGACGGGGAAAACACCATTCACAAAGTCTGCAGTTAAGCAAGAAAGACATTCTAACTGCATTGAGCAGTGCAAACAGGGCTGCAGAAACAGCAGGCATCTACACTTACACAGGCATTCCAGTTGAACCCTGTATCGCACGCGGTGCCGACTATCCGGGAATTGCATTCTCCACCTGCCAGTGCGGTGAATCAAAGTGGGCAATTGATTCCAGTGGCAACCTGCGCACCTGTGAACAGAACAGTGAGATTCTTGGGAATCTGATGAAGAGCAAATTTTCGGAAATTGTGATTCGTGACGCAGAGAAAATCAATTTGTTCAGACAGTGGAAACCGTCAGACATATGCAACTCCTGCACTCTGCCCGGGAACTGCAGAGGGGGATGCAGATTTCTCTTCACTCCTCCAGTTGATTAAACCAGACGGAGTTGAATATTGAAAATTATCAAACCAGAGATCTCTCAACTTGAATTCATCATGAACATGTGGGCAGACGAGCCCACCATGAAACCTGTTGGCGGTGTTGTTCTTCTTAACGAAGAAGAGGCTCATGACTGGTTCCGGAGGATGGTAGATCCAGGGTCACCATCACACTGCTACCGAATAATCATAAATGACGAGGAAGTCCCAGTGGGTGAGGTCAGTTTTCACCGGCTGAATCCAGACACCATGACAGCAGAGCTTAACGTCAAAGTTCTAGACAGATTCCGTGGCCGGGGATACGGCAGCAGAGCGGTGATGATGATGCTTGATTACTTCTTCGGTGAGTTCGGCGGTAAAACCTTCATCGACCTTGTTGCACCGGACAATACCGGTGGACAACAGATGCTGGTTTCTATGGGATTCAGCAAAGACACTAACAGAACCGATGGTTGTCTGCTTTCACTTAACAGAGAAGAGTATGAGAACAGAGTGAGACACTCTGCTCAGATATCTTCCGGCTGCAGGTCTCTTGAATAAACAAAAAATATCCTGGATGCTCTGGAAGCGTAATCAGCCCCTTTGCTTGAAACAGAGAAGATGGATACAGGATTGGGGAACGGGCACGAGTCTTCAAATACCAGTGTCCAGCCGCCCATTCTTTCCAGAAATTCACGACTGCCCAGAAAATGATCAACATTTGCGATACAAGTGATGTTCTGCATATCAAGGTACGCCTCAAGCCCCTGATCTGCCAGTATCTCCTGAA
This sequence comes from Candidatus Sabulitectum sp., assembly GCA_029940175.1. Lineage (GTDB taxonomy): Bacteria > Fermentibacterota > Fermentibacteria > Fermentibacterales > JCC-6 > Sabulitectum. The sequence continues at coordinate 8,957 of JAOZRM010000084.1, forward strand.
ATTCATAGTTGTTAACCAGCCCATCCAGATTTACCACAGTATGGTGACAATAGTAACCGACATATCCTGCATCCCAGGAGCCAACTATTGTTCCGTCATCGAAGAAACTATTCAGGAAATCAACACCATGACGCTGTGGTCTCTCTGAATCGGGATAGACAAAAGCGAATCCCTTCAACCTGTCTGAAGCATAAACAACATTGAAAAGCACCAGAAGGGCAACCAGGCTCCATAACAGCACAGCACGGATTCGTTTGTAACTAATTCCAGCTATGAACATGAAAAGAAAAAGCAGAATGGTAAACACCGAAGGAATCCAGTAGTAGGTATAAATATCCAGAATGGATTCGTACATGAAACTGTAGTAACCAAGAATAAGGATCATGTAAACAGATCCTGCCGTGACAACAGCGCGAACTTGTGTGGTTGACTTCTTGATGAACAGTGCAAGAATGAACAGGAAAACAACAATTGCCACCACGGAAAGAGAAAGAGGAATTCTGCCGGAAAGTGTTACAAATGCCGTTACATTGCCAGATCCGTGGTTGAAAAATCCCAGATTTCCGGATGAAAGGAAATTCTGTAATAGTCCGGTACCCGATGCGGATTTGATGTAACCTGATACTGGAAAGAACCTGCCGAAATACAATCTGTTCACCAGCATATAGACTGCTAGATAAGCCGCCGAGGGAATGGCTATATGAAAGAGATCTCTGTACCTTCGAACCAGCAGCAGAAACAGACAGATGCCTGCGGCAAGGGCGAGAGAATCCAACCTTGCAGCAATGGTTAAAAGCAGAAATACAGTGAGGGGAACAGTACCGTTCTTATTCTGAATAAGCCTTGCGAACATAAGAAGGGTCATACTGAAGCAGAAGAGCAGAATACCTGTTTCCATTCCGGACACTGCCCCTTTGCTCCAGAGCCAGAAGTTGAAAAGGAAGAAAAATGCTGCGACTCTTCCGGGCCATTCCCGGGAACTGACTTCGTGTATTATCCTGTAAAGCAGGAATCCTGCCACTGCAAAGAAGACTGTCTGCAGAACCGTAGCAGCCACTGCAGCGGCTTCCAGATTCCTGATAATGAAAAACACCGGTACAAGAACAAATTGCCACAGGGGGTGGAAACCGTTGGTGCTATTGATCCCGTCAAAAGTGGGACCGTTTCCCTGAGCAAGATTGTTTGCGATCTGAAGGTAGTAGTAACCATCATCAACCAGTAAAACACCATACACATTTACAACAATGAATATGCTGATAACAGATAGAATTGACAGAGCAAGCACAGAAACATCTCCCCTGGAACGAGGTAAGAATTTTCTACCTGATGAATTGTTAGTATCTGTCATTGGTTAACACCACGTCCTTGCTTTTCGCTTCTGTTTAAGGCCGCAGATCGGGCCTGAGCTCGTATGCCTTCTGGAAGTCTATCTCAGCCTGTTGCAAATTCCCCAATTCAGTTTCTGCCTCTCCACAGACAAAATGATACCTTGCATCAAGAGGATCCGCTTCCGCAGCTTTTCTGAAAGCAGCTGCAGCCGGTTCCCACTGCTCTAACCCTCTGTAGATCATTCCCTTGTAAAAATGTGCGGGAGCGTAACCAGGATTCATTGAGATCGCCATATCGTAGTCATCAAGTGCAAGCTCTGTCTGTTGAGTCAGTTCGAATGCATAGCCTCTGTCGAAGTAATAGGAATACTGGTCTGAATCAAGTTCAATTGCCAGAGAGAGATCGTCGATGGCCTCAAGGAAATTATTCAGAAATCCATGGGCCATTCCCCGGTAGTAGTAGGCCTGAGCCATATCCTGTCTGAGGTCGATGGCGATATTCAAATCATTCACAGCATGCTGGTGGTTCTGGAGACTGAAATGGCCGACGGCACGATTGAAATAGGCATCGAAATACTCGGGATCAAGTTCAATAGCCATTGTGCAATTCATTACGCAATCAATGGGACTTGTTTCATAGAGTGCAGTACCTCGGTTGAGGTAATACTCTGCCACCTGAGAATCAAGTGCGATTGCTCTGTTGAAGTCGGATAAAGCATGCTCAATCTCTTCCAGATCCTGGTATGCCTTTCCTCTGGCATTGAATACAACAGCATCAGGAACTATTTCGATCAGGGTAGTAAGTTCAACCACTGCCTCAGCGTGTCTGCCAAGCAACGAGTAAACCTGAGCTCTGCGATAAAGAATGTCGGGGTCTGATGGGCTGAGTTCCAGCGCACGGTCAAAGTCACTGAATGCCAGGTCAACTTCACCCTGCTGCGCATGTAGAGCCGCTCTGAATGAGAATGCTTCAGAAAACTCCGGGTCGATTTCAATAGCAAGATCAAGTTTATCAATTGCTGCATTCGGAAGGTCCAGTGCTGCCAGGTCTGTTGCTTCTTCAAGAAGACCCTCTGCCTGTGGAGAACCTGCCAGAACAACAGTACTGATCAGCAGTAACACAATCTCAAAGAGTCTCATAAAACCTCCATGAATTATTCATCAGATATCTATCCTGTACAATAAGTCACTTCAGCAAGAAGAGACAGTCTGAACTGTAACATCTCACATACACACTGTTACCATGGGAAAATAAATAATCCGGTGATGTTGGAACACGAACAGATTGAACAATCTCACCTGTGTACCGGTCAAGAACATACAAGAAATCTTCTTCATTAGAGAACCCGTATCCCGTTATTATCACATCATCCAGCAGCAGAAAATTCCCGCTGTTGGAAACCAGAGACCTGCTTCGCCAGATAATTTCAAGAGTATTAAGATCTATGGCAGTGATGTATCCGTTGCTTTCATTGGACATGCTTGCATATGTCCTGTGGGCATTGGAGACATACAGTACTCCATCATCTACCTCAGCCCATTTCAGCACCTGAAACGTGACGCTGGGCTCGCCTTCCGGGGTTTGAGAGTGATCCTGAAAATAACTCAGGAAGTCTAACGTAAGAGTGCTTTCAAATGTATCCTTATCCATGAGAACCAGGATTCTCGGGCAGATTACCACATTGTATCTGTTGTCAACAGAACCATAGAATGCTATGGCTGCATCAAACGAGTTAATCATCTTGTGAATGTGATAGCAGCCCTTCCGCGGTGTGTGCATAACTGCTGGAATTCCCTCTGGTGGTAAATCGGTGCTTACAGCATCACAAATCCCCCGATTGTTGAAGACCACTCCAGGCCACTTTCCGGGAAGAGACTCAAACCAGACATCATAGTCCACCACTGCGTTCTCAATACATTCAACCAGTTCAAGAACAGTAATGACATGATCGTGCCCCGGGTTGACTGTGTATGCGATGGAGGTGTTTCAAGAGGTATTGGAACAACCAGATCACTGGTAGCAAAGAGA
>JAOZRM010000261.1 GCA_029940175.1 Candidatus Sabulitectum sp.
ACCGTCAGCCACAAACAAATGCTGGGAACCCGGTCCAAGAGCTAGTCTTACCGGAGACTGACAGATCGCAAATTCATCAATAACAGTACAGTCCGGCAAGCTTATTTCAAGTATTTTTCCCAGTGGACCGATGAGATAAGCCGTGTTCTTAAGGTTGCAGAAAACCATATCTGAAAACCCTGCAGGAGAAGCAGCTGCAACCTGATACTCATCAACATACTCCTGAGTCTCAGAATCAATCCGGTAGATTATTCCCTCAGTTGAAGCTACAAACACGTTTCCAGGATAGATCAGCAGACTTCTTGCACCGGCCATGTCTGTAATGGTTTTGATGGTGGAGAAATCCTGAGAAGAGATAATATGCAAACCAGCCTTGAATGCCATTTCATGTTCTGTGATGTTTGAGCAGCCTGTAAGGGCTAGTAGCAATAGTGCAGCAGTAATGACTCGGTGATTTACCATGAAACCACTGCCGAGAACAGAAAGTGCCTTGCCGGTGACCATGCTCTGGGGTTGCCTATCTCTCCGGTTGGATCTCCTGTAGTACTGAACAGAGCGGTATCATATATGTGAGTGACATTGCTTCTGTTAAACAGGTTGAATACACCAGCCATCAATTTGAAATTCCCTATTCCTAAATCAAACCCTCTGGACATCGTGATATCAGTCTGCATTGTAAACGGTCTTCTTTCAGAATTTGTTTCGATGAGCTCACTCTCCGCAGGAGGAAGGGAATATGGAGTACCACTGCCATACTTCCAGGACACTGCGAATGAGGAGTTCTCAAGCAGGCGAATACCTGCGAACTCAGGCCCTTCGGAATCGAAGAAAGAATACTCTAAGGTGGTTCCTGCCTGATGTGCCTGATCCCAGTCGAGATAATTCTCTTCTCTTGAGACATAGAACACACCGAACTGTGCGTAGTTATACCTCTCCAGCATTGAAGAGTATTTTCCCTTTGCTATTGAGAAAGTGTAGAATACCTGACCGGATAAGTTGTCTCCTGAACCCCGGGATACACTTGTCTCAAGACCCCTTACATTCCCGTGACTGTTGTCGTTGGTGAAAACATAGGCTGCGCCTTCATTATGATCCTCGGTGCTTACCAGTCCTGTTATATCTTTGTTGTAGAATGAAATAGCCAGGTCAGTAAATCTGTCAAGTTCCTGGCGTATTCCAACCTCAAAAAGCTGTGTCAGCTCCGGATCAAGGTCCGGATTACCGGCAATTACTCTGTCTGCACCACAGTTGAAAGTGGTCTGAAGGAATAGACTGTTCATGGGAGGCATCTGGAAATAGTGACCGAATGTGGTAAAGAAAATTGATCTCTCACTGAATGGAACCGAGAAGCTGAATCTCGGGCTGACATGTATTTTAGCCTCAACATCAACTCCCCCACCTGTCTCGGAAGAAAACACGGTTGTATTGGGATTGAAGTAATCAGCACGAGCTCCTGCAGTTGTAATGGCTCCCCCGGAAAATCTGTAGCTTGCCTGGGCATAAGCTGCCGCAGAGTAGGGATAGGCATTCCATAATGAAAGGTAGGCATTGCCCGGAGAGAGGAAGTAAGCATTGTACTGATACAGGTCATAGTATTTTCCTGAAATACCAATTTTCAACCTTGCTCTGGGATTGGGATTCAAATCCATACCAACAACTGCCGTAGACACCCTAGCCTTCGAATCATGCCACACATTCTGGTGAACACCATCGTAAAAGAATCCCTGCTGGCTCTCAAACAGCTGAGGAGGAGAGTACTGAGTCATCCAGAACATAGGACTGTTGCCCTCTCCTATGAAACCACCATCTTCATCGTATATCCTGTTCCAGTTCTGAAACTTTACTGTACCAATTGTAACCTTGAGACTTGTCTTATCACCGATAAGGTGTGACACATTAAAGATCAATCCACCTGTTTCACTGAACATGGCTGGAAGAGCATAGTCCTGGCTTCCCGGAGGATAAAGATGCCCCTCGACTATTCCCACAGTCTCATATCTGGACCATGCCCACTGGTTCCACCCATGCTCTCTGTAAGATCCTACTGCATTCAGAGAATATGTGGTTCTGGGCTCAGGGCGGTAAGACAACTTAACCATTGCAGAACCGTCATTCAACCAGTTGTATGACCAGTTATCCCTGGTATCAAGGTTGTTTTCCCCACTTGCCGAGAACTGTCCGGAGGCACTGATCGTAACTTCTCCCGGTATGTCTATTCCCATTGACGGCAACAGGTTCTGGGTTATCGGTTCAGGACCGGAGATTGTCATCTCTGCGCTTTTTAAGTCTTTTCTGCTCAGGTCAATATCAATACTCTCTGTGAATACGTCCTCACCGGACGAGATCATTGTAGATGTAGCATCACCCATTCTGCCGGACACTGTTCCCCTGAATGTATCACTACCCTCTTTTCCGATAAGATCCACAATACCGGAGAGTGTGTTGCCGTACTCGATACTCAACCCGCCTGTCATAAGGGTTGCGTTTGAAACAGCCGAAACAGGTATATCAAAATTAAATCTGTTATCCATAGGGGAACGGAGAGAAATCCCGTCCAGAACGTAATCAACCTCTCCTGCCCTTCCTCCGCGAACATGCAGCTCTCCGTCCTGCTGCACTACTCCAGGCTGAGTTGCGATCATGTCAACGATGGTACTGGTTGTCATTGTTCGCATCTCGGAAAGATCCAGTTGGAAAGCTGTAGCAGGAATGTCTCTCAATATGGTTGTTCTTGACTGGGTTACAAGTATTACAGTAGAACCTGTTGCATCCTGTTCAAGCTCAAAATCTATTCGACTGACATTATCTGATTCAACAAGAACCATCTCGACTTTTGCTGTAGCTCTTCCTACCATTCTAGCCATGACAGTGTAATATCCGGGAGCCAGCCCGGCAATCACATATTCTCCCTGAGAAGTGGTCATTCCTCCGAAAGTGGTCCCTTCAATGATAACTGTTGCACCAACAAGAGGATTTCCAGATTCATCCTCCACCAGCCCGGCAACAATTCCACTGGATGACGCTATAAGTGTCAATGGAAGCAAAAGCAGCAAAGCAAAAAGCATAGATCTCATTTTCTGACCACCCTTCTCTTCTGAATATGCAATAATTTTATCCGTTCCAGAAATGAATATTCACTTTGCAGCTTGTAAAGTAAATAGAAGGTTTTCTGCTTTTAACGTTCTGCTTCAAAGCTATTTGAGTTACCCACAACGCAAAAAAGCCCCTGATCTTTCGATCAGAGGCTTTTTCTTTATTTAATGCC
>JAOZRM010000085.1 GCA_029940175.1 Candidatus Sabulitectum sp.
ATGACGGAGTCGGATTCAGACTGGGTATTGGAAAAAGAGTAGCAGAAAATCTCACTCCGGTGATATACGCTGGCGGCTCCACCCTGTTCTCCGGAGTATTCTTTGACAACCATGGACCATTCATCCCGCCTGAATTGTTTTACGTCATAAAAGAGAAGGCCATAGGGCTTGAGCTCCGGTACAGTAATCTTCGAATTGGAGGCGGTTACAGCTTTTATTCAGGAGATGTCACACTTCGCCCTGATGATCGCGAGGGGGCTGAACCGGGAGAAGACTGGGACGGGATATTGGGAAACATCGGAGGCCCTCACTTCATCTTTGGGGCCTTTAGCCAGATTGAGGGCTTCGGTTGGGGTGGGGATTTAATCTTCAGACCAATCCCGATTCAATTTCCTGAGACCCCCACCGGTATTACTCCCGAAGAGTTTACCAGAGATGTGATTGAATTTCGCATTTCTGCCCAGATTGCTCTTTACCTATTTTAGTACTTGGCTCTGGTCACTTACATGTGTCAACGGACCCTGTTTCCCGCAGTTGGGGGACATCCACTTTCCCGGACATGGTGGTCCAACCATTATGTCTCGTGTGAACTACGGAGAATGAAAGTAGCAGTTGTGGAAAGCTGGTAATCATCCTTTAAAGTTTTCCGGATTCTTTAAGAAACCAGAGCTCGCTCACAAATGAGTTGTTTGCCCTGAGTATTTGAACAGATTTCCAGCTTCCATCTGACAGCTGCATATCTGCCAGAATTTCTACAGTAACTCATACATGGTGGCCAACTCAGCAGTTCAAGTGACATGTTGCTCTCCTGGATGAGTTCCTGAATTCAGATATGTTGCAGACGCCACTAATCTATACTATAGTAATATAATGAATATATTTCTAATTTTATTTTCCATACTGGCTGGTGCTGCTGTATGGCAGCCTGAAGACACAAAGGTTGTTACCGGGTACATTTTTAGTCCAAGTGGAAATCCCCTTGTCGGAGCAACTGTGTTGGTATCTGGCACCAATCTGGGAGCCATGTCTGATATGAATGGTTACTACCTCATAGACGATGTTCCGATCGCAAATCTTCCGCTTCTTAGTAGAATGGTTGGAATGAGTGAATCAATTCTCTACCCTGAGATCACATCTGAAGACACACTTCATGTAGACTTCGAATTAGTCGCTTATGGAGAAAAATATACTTTCTCTATTGAAAGAAGACACAGCAACTTCCATCCTTCTGAACCTCTTGAAATACAAATTGATAACTGGCAGGGGCTGGATCTTAATCTCAACCAGATATGGTACAAAGAGCACCTCCTACAGGGCCAAGCGGCAAACGACAGCACTCTGAAGGTATATCTGCCATACTATGCTGATGAGGTTTTTCTGACGGTTATTGATGCCTGTGAGACACGGGTTCCTCTGGATGTTAACAGCCGGACAGTCAAAGTCACTCTGAATCGCAATCCCGTTTTGCCGAATATGGAGATGCCAGAGACAATCTCATCAGAATACTTTCATATCGATTTGACAAAATGGGGTAACAGTAAATTCCTCAACTGGGGAGTTATCGGAGCGGAAACCTCCTTCTCTGAAGATGGAAGTCCCAGAATCCTTATTGTGTACCACGATCAGGCTGTTCTCATTAAAGAACAGGACAATACGACCGTTATTGATTTCCCTTTCCCAACTTTGCACTACCAATGTGACTCATCTCTTAATCAACTTCTCATATGGGACATCCATGGTCAGAATGCTACCAGCGGAAACGCTGCGGTTATCTCATTGGAAGAAGGTACTTATTCTGTCTTTGATCCAACACCGGAAATAGAAGAGCTGGAACAGCAGACTTTTGTTTATGGCGGAGCCTTTATTACTACTCCACGCTACTATGGACCAAGATATCATCTCTCTTCTTCAGGAGAAATTGTAAGGCATGGTAAAGACAGCATAAGGTTTTACGACAGCAGCGGCACCCAAACAACCCGAATCCTCTTCGAGACCTTAGGTGTTGAAAACTTCTTTCCGTATTACTGGTTCCTCTCACTGAATGAGAGAGCTATTTCTGCTATCTTCAGTGATGGCTCATTCTCTTACTGCACTACTGTTTCACTCAACGGCAATGTTCTCCACCTAAGCAGGCTTCCGTCAGACCTCTTCCCGAGATTTGAAACAAGTGATTTCCTAAATGATCCTTCCCTGGCAGCAGTATGGAGAGAACAATCTTCAGACGGCCTACTTCGTATTGACTGCCTTACAGGTGAATACATCTATCTGGACCACAGATCCGACATAATGTTCCCAGGTACCTATCCAGGTGTTTTCCACAGTTGGAATTCCTGTCCCAATGAAGACAGTACTTTGGTTGAAACTCTTGACTGGAATACCGGTGAAGTGCTAGCCTCCATCACACTGGAAAAAGTAGGTAATTTCGACGCACGCATCAGGGGACTATCCCTTCTTTCCGGAAACCAAGCCACACTGGGCATTAGTAGTGTACTGCGTGACTCACTGGGTAGCAGATACGCATATCTCCTTAACAACAATGGTAAACCTGTCTGGCTCTCTCCCCCTCTTCATAATCCATCAACTGTTGAGTCAGGATATAACTCCAGACGACTTGTTGACTTTACAGCAGTACAATCCCCAAATGGAAACTTCGCAGTTCTACCTGACGGAAGATATCTCGTAATAGCTGAGTTCGATTTAACTGAACTCTAAGAGGTCAGCCTCCATTTAAAGGGGGAATGCAATCATGGCAATGATACAAACTCTAAAATATACGATCATGTCTGGTTGGGGAAAGTGAGCTTTGTTTGAATCTGTTCTTGGTTGGCTCCGTAGAAGATAATAATCGGGTTTCTGGTAGATAGCTAAATCACTCCATATACGTTAGAGGTCACTGAGAACAATACATATATTGTACACTATCAAATTCGTTACAATATTTATGTTGTATTATTTTCTCTTTGGTACAACATTATTGTTGTACTGAATTGGAAAGTTGTGTATACTCAACTTGGAGGTGAGAAAAATGAAAAAGGAGAAACTAATGCTTGAACAGCTTGATTCAAGCTTAAAAAAGTATGCACCCTTGCGTTATGCAAGGATACCCTTTAGAGGCTGGATTCGAGCCATTCGTGATGCTTTTGGGATGACTGCAAAGCAGCTGGCAAACAGACTTGATTCAACTCAGCAAAATGTAGCTCGAATTGAGCAGGATGAATTAGCTGGAGCAGTGACAATGAAAACAATGAAACGTGTTGCACAAAGTCTGGATTGTACTTTTGTATACGCCTTGGTGCCAAACTCAACCTTGGAAAACACAATAAGAGAGCAGGTTGAGTTTGTTGTCAAGCAACAGCTCTCGAAAGTATCACACACAATGCTGCTTGAAAGTCAAGGCCTAAGTAATAAGGAGCAAGAAAGAATATACAGGCAAATGGTTGAGGAATACTTAGAAAAGCGGCCTTCCTATATATGGGATGTTAAATGAACCAGTTTGCTTATCCTGAAGGTGCAACACCATTGGACGAAAGCGAAATCAATGGTTTACTACTTACTCATATCACTACGAGATCTCAGCTTGATCGCTGGGAATTCGATAACATCCTTGAGGCAGTGTCTTGGTTAGATAGAACAAATCCAAAAGACATTTTAAACGAGCATTTCGTGAAGACACTTCACCGAAAAATGTTTGGGGATGTTTGGAGATGGGCAGGCCTGTTTAGGAATAGCGAAAAGACGGTTGGTGGACCTTGGTTTGAGATTGGAACAGGTCTTAGAAAACTGTGGGATGACACTCAATACAAGATTGACATCAAATCAGAATCGAATGATGAAATTGCTATTCGATTTCATCATAAGTTAGTTTGGATCCACCCTTTCCCAAATGGAAACGGACGGCATGCAAGGTTGATGACGGATACACTCCTTGCAAACGTCTTGGATAGACCCCCATTTACTTGGGGGAGAGACAATCTTACCAAAGATGGCGCTACTAGATCTGATTACTTTACTGCTCTCCAGTTAGCAGATAGAGGTTTCTTTGATCAGCTTCGTCAGTTTGTTAGAAGTTAGCACGTAACACTCGCAGGGAGTCACCGTTTTCTCTGCAACAGATCTCGCTCCATCAAACCGTTTTGAGAAGGGTATGATCCTGCCATGCTATAGTGAAATTATGTAGACAGATGAGACTTTGGATATTGTGACTCAAATCTGGATACCACAGCACACTGACAAATGTTAGTCGAGAATGTCTCCTCTCTTGGATTGTTCTCGTAATGTGGAGGGTTACGGTCTTTGCTTGATTGGTAGGGTCATGTTGGCATGATTAGCCTGCGGTCTCCGTATTCAAGCGTATGGACATATCCATCTGAACCCTTGGATACGGCCAACAAAGCATTACTTGTTTACTGTGCGCTATATGAGAGTGGAAAACCTGTTTTCACAACCATGAAAGAAAAGACGCTGCGTTTAACAGCGGCCCTGGTGTCAGAAGCGGTTTGGGAAACTATCTCAGAAGAATAACCTTGGCTGTAGCAGAGATATTGGAACCACTTATGAGGCGGAAGATGTAAACACCGTTGGCCAAAGTCTCACCGCTTGAGCTGCTGCCATCCCACATGGTGGTTTGCTGGCCCTCTGACAAGGCTCCCAGTTCCTCGCTTCTCACCAGTCTGCCGGACACATCGTAAACTTCAAGCGTGATCGAAGCGAGCCCCGGAGACTGGAACACAACGGAGGTAGTAGAGCTGAAGGGATTTGGATAGACAGTGCCGATTTGAAGGACATTCCGAGGAGATGGTGAACCCTCAATACCGGTCTCGTCGTAATGCAGGCCGAGGCTGTGCAAATCTCCCCCGGTAAGCGCCACGAAACCATCATTGGGAGAGGGCACATCGCACTGACCGTACCAATTATCTCCCCAGGCCACTATCGAGCCGTCTTCCTTCAGGCCAAGGCTGTGAGCGTATCCCCCTGCAACTGCCATAAAACCATCATTGGGAGAGGGCACAATGCACTGGCCGTTTTCGTTCCAGCCCCAAGCCGCTATCGAGCCATCTTCCTTCAAACCAAGGCTGTGCTCATATCCCCCAGAAACCGCCACAAAATCCTCATTGGGCAAGGGCACAGTGCACTGGCCTGCGCTGTTTAATCCCCAGGCAACTATCGAGCCGTCTTCCTTCAGGCCGAGGCTGTGACAAACTCCGCCAGCAACAGCAATGAAATCCATATTAGGTGTGGGGATATCGCATTGGCCGTACTCGTTAAAACCCCAGGCCACTATTGAGCCGTCGTCCCTAAGGCCGAGGCTGTGATAACCTCCCCCGGCAACCACCACGAAACCCTCATTGGGCAAGGGCACAGTGCACTGGCCTTTGCTGCTATCTCCCCAGGCAACTATCGAGCCGTCTTCCTTCAGGCCGAGGCTGTGATACTCTCCTCCGGCAACCGCCACAAAACCCTCATTGGGCAAGGGCACAGTGCACTGGCCTCTGCTGTTATCTCCCCAAGCAACTATCGAGCCGTTTTCCCTTAAACCGAGGCTGTGAGCCCATCCCCCAGCAATAGCCACGAAACCATCATTGGGTGCGGGCACATCGCACTGACCTTGCCAATCTTCTCCCCATGCAACTATCGAGCCGTCCTGTGCATGGGCAAGTCCCGTGAAACCCAGAATTAGTAATGCTGAAAACTGTGGAACAATCTTCATATATTTTCCTCTTTCGTCAGCAGACCTGAGACCCACAACTTAATGATAATTATACCTTTAGTGCTGTATGTCAATAAGATAAACGTCAGATCAGTCGGCAACCGCCCTCATGGCCTCCCGGCTATTCACGCTCTTCTTTGTGATCCGGGAAGTGAAGGTGCGTCTCGGAAAGAACTTTGTGTATGCTCTCATCTTTGGAGCCAGAGAAGGCTCATCAGCCAGTAACTGGTCCTTCTGAAATCCTGAGCCTATGCTCCCTACAGAAGAACCATTCGATGTTATCACCATGCTTTGCTCTGATACGATCTTTGATCTGCTCCTGCAGTTCGTCAGGAGCTTTCCCGGAATTCTTGTCTGCTTTGAGGACTTCCAGCTGGTTGTGAAAGTGGCAAATGCAGTTTTACCACAAACAAAACGTGCCGTATGTGTGCACAAGAGTGAAAATGATGGAGAATTGTGTTCTGCTAACTTGCATGGTAGTAATGACTAGCGTGATGCTAAAGAGTGGTGGAGGCGGCTGGATTCGAACCCATTGCGTAGCAATATATTACATCCTACAGAAGTCCTACAGAATACAGACAGATCTGATACAAGTCACTGCAATAGCGAACACTTACATCAGGAGGAAGTTTCCGAAAAAAACAGAAGTCGAACAGTTTCAGAACAGAAACCTGACAGTACTTTGCACAAAAAGTGTGCGCTATGTGTACGGTTAAAAAATGTACTTGAAGAACTGCAGCTGGTTATGAATTCCTGGTCGGAATTACCGGAGGCAATACGAAATGCAATCCTGGCAATGATACAAACTCTGAAATAGAAAATCCTGTTAGTTACTTCACACTGGACTTATGTGGAAGTGCTGTATGGAGTTAAAAGGCTAAAAAGACTTGACTTGATCTCTGATAGATCATCTATTTTAGGGTAACAGTAGTACTCAATCGCCTCCTCTGTAGAGCTGCTCAGAATAGGGAGGATTACGCTTCCTCTATTACTCTGGTTCTCTAACCAGCCTTAAACCACAACTTATGCTCCATTGATCCTCACCGAGTTTGCTACGAGTAGCGCTTCTAAGGAATTGGGCATTGTTGCTCCAGCTACCTCCCCGTTGCACCCGGTAACCCAAATTTCCACCAGTTACCCAGGCACTGCCGTCTGAGGGAGCACCCACATAGTTATCATGGTGGATATCCTGACACCATTCGTACACATTGCCTGCAATGTCATACAGACCCCAGTTATTTGGTTCCAATCCCCCCACCTCGTGCGTGCGACCGTTGGAATTGGGATTGTACCAGCCGTAAGGAGAAATTGCCTCCGGGGAGTTGTCGTCACCCCAGAAGAAGGATGTTTGGGTGCTTGCTCTACAGGCATACTCCCATTCAGCTTCGCTGGGCAATCGGTAGTTGTAGTAAGGGTCCATCTCACTGAGAGTTTCTATAAACAACACACAGTCATTCCAGCTTACGGATTCAACAGGAAGGCTATCTCCATAAGAATTAGAAGGGTTCTCGTTCATGACATTCTTCCAGGTTAACTGTCGCACTTCAGTTCTCATGATTTCAAATGAATTTGAGAAAGTTACTATATGAAATGGTGATTCACCAGGTTGATGGTACCAATCACCTTCCTCAGAACCCATGGAGAAAGAACCTGCAGGAATCTCAGAGAAACCACCTAAGTGATAACCTTCAATGGTGAACTGGGCACTGTAGGCAGTGTCACCCTCAACGGTGTATAACCTAAGCCTGTAGTCATCCCCCATGCCGAATGTATCGGGTACTTGCTCATCAAAGATCCTGGTGCCAGTATTTAGAAACCAGTTACCAAATTGAGTGACAAGGGAGTCTCCTTTGAGTATCTCAGCATTGATTTGAAAAGAATCATCAATCGGCAGGTAATCATAGGTCACCAGTGTCTCTGTTTGCCAAAGCTGCCAGACTGTACCCTCTGCAGGGAGATAAACATCGAAATCACTCTGAAAACCGTTATCAGGTTCTGTCCCGGAAGGGTTACTGCAAGAGGAATAGAGAAGAGCAATCAGCACAGCACAGCAAACAAGAAGTAATTTTATCATTCTAACCTACTCAATCAGAACACAGTTTTGAACACAGCTGAACTCGGGGGCTTTAAGCCTGACAATGTAACAACCCGATGGCTCATTATCAGGCGTCCAAACAGAGCTGTGGCTCCCTGAGGAAAGATTTCCATCATAGATAACCTCAACGAGCCTTCCTGAAAGGTCATACACTGCCAGAGTTATTTCAGAAGCTTCATTAAGGTTGAAGTTAACAGTTAAGGATTCTGCGAAAGGATTAGATGAAAGGGATGTTATCTCCACTGCTGCAGGTGTGGAGCCCTCAATGCCTGTTTCAGGCTCATAACGGAGAATCGTTCCTGGAGTTTCACCTCCGCAAACTATATAGCCTCCAGAGGATAATTGCCGAATGCATTGTATATCCCTTATTTCCCAGACAATGTCTCCCCACTGCAAGTTGCCTTCGGAATCGAATTTAACAGCCACACCTGTCTGAATACCATATGGAGGTTCTGGACCTGGTGTGTTTTCTCCTCCGTAGATGTACCCTCCATCCATAGTATTGTTGATGGAATGACCATAGGGATATGTGTAATATGGAATCTCAAAGTACCATTCTAAATTGCCCAACGCATCGGTGTGTGCAATGTACGGAAAGTATGATGTCACAAAGGTAAAACCCTCCTCAATGGTTGAGCCAGTCATATCTCCACCGTGGTAACCTGGACTAAGTAGAGCTGGGAAGTCATCAGCTTCCCAAAGTAACTCTCCACTTTCCTGATTAAAGGATATAATTCTTGTTCCTCCACGCCCTCCACCATAAATAGGTGCGTGGATAAATACAATAAGCTGGTCATCGAATTCAAGTATTCGCATAGCTCGATTGGCATAATTCCTTTTAAACCTTGCACTCCAGAGAGAGTCCCCCTGTGAATCTGTAACCATTACGAATGAGTTTGCATATCCAGACGAAACTGGTGCCAAATTTCCGCACAAAGCTAAGTTACCATTGTTCAGCGGAAGAATACAAGTAGCTACATCATTTGAATCAGGGAAATCGTACAGCTGGGACCAAAGAAGATTACCTGAAGAGCTGAGTTTAAGAAGAAACATGCCCTTTGTGGCTGCACTACTGTCGCGGCAAATACCCGACGCAACGAATGACCCATCTGGCAGTTCTTCAACCCAATACGCAAATGTATTCAGTAGCAGGCCAGGGATACCTGATTCCCAAACCAGAACACCGCTTTCATCGTACAAAAAAACAGTTCTCGCATAATCCGGATAATACTTCCTACCGGCAACAATGAACTGATTACTTGATGTCTCATGTACATCGTATAAAATAGTTCCATAATCAGTGGTCCATGAAATACTCGGAGGATCCATAGCAAATCCAATTGTACATAGAAGAAGTGGTAGAATGATAGATATCTTTCTCATCTCTATCTCCTATTCTGTTAACTTAATCCAGCCAATTCTCACTTGTTTCTCGACATTACCCGAATTGAATTCCAACCATAATCTAATCACATTTTCACTAGCCCAACCAGAAGATTCATCAGTGAGGTCAAAAGGTCCGATCTCACCCCATTCGGTTCCTATTCCGGTATCAAGCTCAAGACTAGATTCTCTCCCTCCTTCATACCGCCAGTGTACTGTAACCGTTAGTGGTCCACTAGCTTTAGCAATCATTCTAAATTGATCATACAGACTGGTGTCAATGTATTCCGTACTATCAGAGCCAAGATTGAGCTCAAGCCTGTTTGATAAACTTGGATTTATGATACTACCTTCAAACATCCCGCTAATTGAGTCTGAGAATGTTGAAGACCATCCAGACACCGAAATGACATCATTTGTGTGCCATGCCGGTGCACCAGGACCTGTAACTTCTGTCATGTTCCAGGGGTTATCAAGAACTGTCTTTGCATAGTCTCTTGGGGTGATCTGGAATACTACTGTTGTGCTGTTGTCATCAGTATCTGGTTCATTAATAATAGCTTCAGCTTCGATCTCAAGAATGTGAATGCCTATATCTTCAGAGTCTGTTCTCCATCTAAAGGTAACATCTTGATCATCACAGACATACCCAGCACTAGATAAACCGCTAAAGCTTATTGTATCAGAATCAAGGATTACTTCATCTGCCAGATCGGTTAGATGAACAATGACATCAGATGCTGCAACTGTTCCCATATTGTAGAAAGTAGCATTAACAGAAACGACGGTTTCAGCAGAGAAGCTGTAATCTTTTGTGTTGGGTGCACCTCCCTCGCTGGCACTGATATCTGGCTCTGTGATTCTGATATCTGCTGGAAGACCTCCTCCAAAGAACTGTACAAGTCTGCTTTGACCTGGATCCAAAGTATCCCTGAAGAATCGATAATCGTAATCAAAATCTGTTTCCATATCAATCAGGAACCTTCTACTGTGATCAAGTATCTCTGAGTCGAATGCAATACCGCTAGGAGTGGTGCCGGGATAAAGAGCTATTTTCACTGGTATCCAAGCATCATAGCAATTTCTGTTCACATAGAAAGCATAGCCATTATCACTACCATCGTTGAAGAGTCTTACTTGCGGTTCAACTCTACCATTAGGTGATGTGATCTCCAGGCATTCAGCGTAGCCTTCCCACCAGTGAAGAGTTGTTATCTCCAGAGCTATGGTCGCTATCTCTCCCAATGTTGCTCTCATACTGTTCCACAGTCGACCATAAGCTGCAAATTTCCAGACCATGTAATTCTCAGTTGTTCTTTGGCTGCCCGATATAGTATCTGGTCTCGCAGGTAAATCCCATAATGGATCAAAGTCATCACACAACCTACAGGAATCTGAGAACGGTGGGAATGAGTCTGGTGGAATTATGTTATAGTCAATCCTCCAGCGGTGGGTGTAAACCCACTCTTCATAAGGAATGTCAAAGGGAAGATTGTTGTTATCCACCAGACCTGAAGTATACACCGAATCACCATTTGCTCCGATGTTTCTGTAGGTCCGCAGGCAATAAGGGAATATGCCCACAGCCCCCCGCATCAGAGCAATGTTGCAGTTCATTAAGAATTCTTGAGGAGTTGGGATTCTATAAGAGTATGAGCCATAGCTAACCTCAGATGAGTCAGAATTCCACATCACATCCCCACCGCATTTCCCTATTATCTGAGGATAATAGTATGCTGGTATTTCTCTTTCCTGGTCTAGGGCAACTTGCCGAACTGCAATAAAAGTTGAATCCATACCCTCTTCAAAATGTTCAAGTAACAAAATGTCTTCAGCTCCACTCACTTGATTATCATAAGAATGAGAAGCTAGCCAAGCGGTACCAACCTGACGAATAGGATAACAATCCCAAATAAAAAATTCTGGTCTGTTTTGCACAAGTATAGGCATTGATGGTGATCCGTACCCCTGATACTCCATATTGAGATAGGATTCAATTGAGTTCACCTGGTCAGTGAAAGTTCCATACTCAACCTCAGCATAGCACCAGTCAATACTATGAAATAGACCGAAGACAGATACGAGTGTGTGCTCGCTGTCACCTTCTTCAATCTCGTGCTTCAGCCAGGAGAAAGTACCTTCCGGATCCACTTCCTCCAAAGTAGGAAGAGAATCTTGCCCCCTGTCCTGGGTAAACATATTCGGGATATAGTCATCAATATAAGCAGCCACTGAATCAGAACCTGTCCAGATAGAATCATGGACCATACGTCTCCATTGCCTGGACGGAGCTTCATCGAAGCAGTTGTAAAACCAGACCTGATCCACATCACCAAAATAGGTGTTCATTACCTGTATTTCAGCCTCTAAAGAATCCTCAAACTCCGGCGCAGATAAATAAGCTATAACCGTATCCTTCAAAAAAGTTGTACCGTTGACCACTTCCCCATACCATTCAGGGCGGCCATAGGCAGTAGTATCAGAAAAGGAGTTATAGGAAAGTCGTGCAACTCGATCTTTTGGCCAACCTGCCCACTTTGCCACAGGATTTGGTGCAATGCAAACGAAAATTCCTGTCTCATCTGCAGAAGCAATTAACTTGTTGTATACTTCTACTGCTGAATGGCCTCCAACTTGCAGGACGTCAAAATAATTCCACGACAGCAGACAGAATAGGCTTAGGTTAATCTCATTAAAGTTTGGCCGATCTGCGACAATAGGGATTGAGTTTGACGGTGGACTATCAGATAAAGCAAATGTTATCAAGAATAATACTGCTGCAACCAAGAGAATCCTTCGACTACTTTTCATGTCTTCCTCTTTCTGTCCTAGTAATTAGCTGTTAATCTTCCAATATTAGGATGCAGGGGGGGGGGGATGTCAAGGTGCGGGATTTGATTGCTGGCTTAGTTACGTAGTACGCGGTAATAATTACAGCCCTGTCCAAGATAAATTCCTAAGTTAAGAAAAGTGCCCTTTTCCGTTCGAATGATTAGAATTTAAGTGCAAACCAGAATTCAATCTCGAACAAAGAAGGGCATCGCTAACCCGGAAATCTCATTAATAGCATTGTGAAGGCCGTTTCAAAGTGTTATATTAC
>JAOZRM010000086.1:0-4425 GCA_029940175.1 Candidatus Sabulitectum sp.
TCGTATTGCTCCTGAAAAGAAGGGCGAATGGGGCGGCGTACGCATTCAGAGTAGACACTCTGTTCGGTAAGCGCTTTGAAGCTTTTCTTCACCCGGCGATCCTCACCGGAGTGAAATGAAAGAATTGCAACTCTACCACCACTCTTCAAGCAGTCTGGAATTTCCTGCAGCAACTGGTCCAGGGCTTCAAATTCTTTGTTCACTTCTATTCGAAGTGCCTGGAAGACTCTCTGAATTGATGGTTTACATTCCTTTTCTGTAAGCCCCTCGCTTTGCAGTGAATCGGTAATGACAGTTGCAAGACCTGTGGTTGTTAAGCATTCATTCTTTCTTGATCGTACTGCTCTGCCAAGAAGTTCCGCATAAGGCTCATCTGCATTCTCAATAAGAAGATTGATTAGAGAGTCCTCTTCAATTTCTGAAAGCAATTGAGCCGCTGTTGCGCCTGCTGAGTTATCCAGTCTCAAGTCCAGAGGTGCAGGGTTTTTGAAAGAAAATCCTCTGTCAGGGGTGTCCAGCTGCATTGAAGAGACGCCTAGATCTGCCAGTATGAAATCAAATCCTCCAGGGTTGATGTCGAGACAATTCTTTATCTGTGAGAAATTCATTTGCCTGGTGATAAACATGGATTCATCATACCCTTGGTTTCGAATGCGATTGTCTGCTTTTGCAATTTCAGTGGGATCAACATCAATACCGATCAAGATACCACCGGGTGTGATCCGCTGCAGCATTATGCTGCTGTGCCCGCCGTATCCCAGTGTGCAGTCGATTCCACTCATCCCCGGTTTTAAACCAAGAACGTCACAGATCTCCCGTACGCAGATAGGCAGATGCATTCCAGCCGGGGTTTGTCCCCTCTGTTTTACTTTTTCCACATCATCCGGGTATTTTTCCGGATCAAGTTCCTTGTATTTTTCGCTGAACTTTCTTGGATGAGTGCCGGAGTAGCGAATACGTCTCTTGTGTTTTTTTGTACTGTCTGTCATCTCTTTGTGCTTATCCCTGACTGAACAGGGGTTCCACAGCGCTTTCAAAAATTTCTCTGCAGGCTGCCTTCACCTGCTTCTTATACTCAGGGGCGCATGCAACTGTTAACAGGCTCCGATTGGGTCTGGCTTTCATCATGTACTCTGCAAATGGTGGATCAATCTCATCCAGCGGGACCATTCTGTTTCGACTGTCCAGGAATCTGATATCCAGCTTTTGGAATCTTTCTTCGGATACTTTCACAGCCTCAATCGGAAGATCAACTAGAATGTATCCCGGGTCGGTTCCTGACTTTTTTGATATCTCTTTTGTAAGAAGTTCAGCAATCTGCCTGGGAGAGCTGTTCTGATTTCTGAGGCTGTTCAGGAAGTGTACGTCGCTCTCTGAAGTGGTCACAGCGTCAATCCTGAAAACCTGAGAGAATAAACCCTGCCGGTATTTTACCCTCCAGGCCATTTCCCGAACCCATGGATCGGCTGATGTTTTTTCCAGAAAGCTGAGTACTTCATCATCGGTCATGAACATGAAATTCTTTATTTCTCCCAGGTCGATAACGCTTTTTCTGGCTGCACTGAGCAGCATCCTGTCAACAATTCTTGTTTTCTTGTGAAGATAGACTGATGAATACATTTGAAGCCGGGCAAGAAGAAAGTCCCGGATCGCATTCAAGCCCTTTTCAAGAAAGACCAGTTTACCCTCTTTGATCGCCATGATGGAAATGATCCTGTCCACTTCAATGTGTCCAAATGCAACGCCTGTGAAATGGAAATCCCTCTGGAGGTAGTCCAGCATGTCTGCGTCAACTTCACCAAAGATCATCTGCTGTGCAAACTCCTTTTTCGTGTATTTGCCGGTGATCAGATCGGCTACGTCCTCCGGATCAACATTGTGATTTCTCAGGATCTCCGGAATGTTTCCTGCACCCCGCACCGGCATTACAGTTCTTCCTGTGACCATATCTGCAACCAGATCCATGTGATCGCCGCCGGTGAGTTCTATGTAGAGTGGTTCCAGTGTATGAGACCATGGTGTATGACCAATGTCATGGAGGAGACCGGCAGCCTCTACAAGGTTTCTGGTGGCTCCGGTATTGTCGTTGTACTCCTCAGGGCTTCTGTCGCTGAGGTGGCCGGCTATA
Organism: Candidatus Sabulitectum sp.; assembly: GCA_029940175.1. Lineage (GTDB taxonomy): Bacteria > Fermentibacterota > Fermentibacteria > Fermentibacterales > JCC-6 > Sabulitectum. Next base: position 2,129 of record JAOZRM010000086.1, read on the forward strand.
CGGCCTGCAAGGTGCGATACGCCAAGGGCGTGAGCCAGCCTCATGCAGTGTGCCCCGGGATAGCTCTGGAAAGTTGTTCCCAGTTGATGAATAAAGCTGAGCCTTTGAACTTCCACTGTTTTAAGAAGCTCTTCCTGCAATGGAGAAAGACGAATGGTACCCAGTACCGGCTCTCTGATATACATAACTTTGTGGTTCATTCTATACTCCTCCTGCAGAATTTTTCCAGCCGTGAGTTGTTACTTGACCCTCCTATGATAATATTCAAACCTTCCCGAGAGGAGAAACAATGGGATTGTGCGATTTTCATACCCACAGTACAGCATCAGATGGCAGGTTGACTCCCACTCAGCTTGTTGATGAAGCTGTTAGATGCGGGTTGGACGGTTTTGCCATTTCCGATCATGACACGCTTGCTGGAGTGGTTGAAGCATATGAGAGATCGAAAGAGCTAGGGCTTTTTTATGTACCAGCAGTTGAGCTTAGTGTGGATCTTCACTCCGGTGGATCTGCTCATCTTCTGGGATATTTCCCCGGAGCTGATATTTCAGAGCTTTGCGATCCTTCATCAGAAATTCAGAAAACACTTCAGTTTGTGGTGGATGGAAGAAACACCAGAAACCCCGCCATAGTGAAGAAATTCCAGGAGCTTGGTTTTGATATCACCATGGAAGAGGTGAAGAAGGAGGCAGGTGATGCTGTTGTGGGAAGACCCCACATAGCAGCAGTTCTGGTAAAAAAGGGTCTGGTAGGTTCCTCGGAAGAAGTATTCAACAGGTATCTTGGATCCGGGAAACCTGCTTATGTTGATAGAAAGCGTCTTGGTGATTACAGGGCAATCGAGATCATAAGACAGGCAGGAGGGCTGCCCGTTCTTGCCCATCCAAAGTATATTCAGACGGATAATCTGGGAGCCCTGATAGCGTCATTGACCGATGCAGGACTTGCAGGTCTCGAGGCCTACTATCCGGATCAGGGTAGAGACTTGATCTCATTTCTTGAGAGTGTATCGAAGAAGCTGGGTCTTCTTCTTACAGGTGGAAGTGATTTTCATGGGATCAGACAGCCTCTTCCGGGTTGGTGTGATGGTTCATTCGCAGTTGATACAGATAAGATCACAGATTTTATCAAGGCATGCAATACACGGGAAAGGATAGAACATGGCAAAACTTAGTGAACTTGTAAAACAGATTGATCAGACAGCAAAATCCGGAGAAAGAGAGAAAGCTCTCAGGATGCTTGAAGGGCTGCTGAAAAAAGTACCTGAAGCAAAAGCAAAGCCCCTGCTTAAAAGGCGCAAACAGTACAAGAGCGAACTTGCAACCGAGAAGAGGATAATAGCACTGGAGAAGCAGTACAGCATCTAATGCCCAGATCTTCTTTATTCTTATTCTTGTTTTTGTTATTGCTCATTGGCGCAGGGTGCGGAACTGCACTTTTCAACCGTTCAGCTGAAGTTTCATCCTATGCAGCCAGAGCAGCGTGGCAATGGCAGGGTACCAATCATTTTCTTGTAAGAGGGCGGGCAAGACTATCCGGTGAGAATCAGGTTTTCTCCGGCCCGTTTCTGCTATGGGCATCAAAAGAACTGTCTGCTGTCAGGGCTGATTTCTGTGGTCCTGACGGATCGCCTTTGGTCTCTCTACTCCAGGATTCTACTGGATGTCTGGTGTACTATCCTAAGGAAGAACAAGCTTTTCACTTCACAGCGGGTCTTCCTGCAGGAGCAGGCTATCTTAATGTTAACGCAGTTATTTCACTCATAAGAACTGGATTCCCCGCAGTGCCTGTACAGTGGGATATGGTGGCGTCATGCGATACATCCACAGCAGAGGAAAACCGCTGGGTGTTCGTCACATCCTCTTCAGATACTGCCGTGGTCTCCCTTGAACATTCCCGGTCTTTTCCTGAACTTCACACTGATGATCTCATTTTGCAGATATCAGCCAGCTCATGGCATGATCAGTTTAACGCCTGGCCAATGGAATGGCAGATGGAGTCTTCATCTCTGAACACCATTATCCGCATAAGAAGCTACGACACTAGTGCTGATCCACCCGATGGCATCTGGAGTATGACAGTTCCCGTACCCATAGATACTATTTATGGTGACGGAGGATCCTGGACATCCGCCTTCGATCTGCCTATCCGTTAACTATAGCAAGTTAACAGTCTTGTTTTGTTGCGTACCCTTCAAGGGTAACCCTTTTCATCTGATTAAATAATTAGTATATAGCCTGCGTTGCCATGTTAAATGTGCTGATCCTAAATTGGGAGAATGAAATGGGTATTAGAGA
>JAOZRM010000086.1:4435-11895 GCA_029940175.1 Candidatus Sabulitectum sp.
CAAGTTTACAGGTGGAGGAAATTCCGGTTCATCTGGAATGTTCACCTCTGCAATGGCAATCGATCTTGGAACAGCCAACACTATCATTCATCAGCTGGACAGAGGTATTGTTCTGGAAGAACCAAGCGTAATTGCCATTGAAAGAGACAGCGGGAACGTACTGGCTGTTGGTAGAGAAGCAAAAGCAATGCTTGGAAGGACCGGTCGTGACATATCAGTAATTCGTCCATTGAAAGACGGAGTGATCAAGGAAGCCACAGCCACCATGGCAATGCTGAGAAAGTTTTTTGAACAGTCACAGACCAAGCGATTCTCCATGCGGCCCAGAGTGCTGGTCTGTGTTCCCAGCGGAATTACTGAAGTTGAAGTGAACGCCGTGCGATCTTCCCTTGAAAGAGCTGGTGCCAGGGAGGTTCTTCTTGTTCCCGAACCACTTGCAGCAGCTGTTGGAGTTGGGCTTCCAGTGGAATCCGCAGTGGGAAATATGCTGGTGGATATAGGCGGCGGAACAACTGAAGTGGCGGTTATCAGCCTGAATTCAATTGCTGCTGACAGCTCCATCAGAGTGGGTGGAGATGAGATGAATGAGGCGATAATCAACTACATGAAAAAAACAGTGTACCTGCTCATAGGTGAAAGAACCGCAGAGATGGTGAAGATCAAACTTGGTTCAATGCTTGATGACGACTTGAGGGAAGAGGAAGTGAGCGGTATGGATGCTACCTACGGCATTCCGAAAACATATACTGTAAAGGCAAGTCAGATAAAATCTGCACTGCAGCAGCCAGTTAACGCAATTATACAAGCTGTTCAGCAGGGGCTGGAGAAAACACCTCCGGAGCTGGGGCGTGACATAGTTAACCGGGGTATTGTACTTACCGGAGGAGGGGCACTGCTCAGGGGGATTGATGTTCTCCTCGCAAGGGAAACAGGTCTACCGATTAGAATTGCCGATAACCCTCTTTCTTGCACTGTACTCGGAGCTGGTATTATCCTTTCCGATCTATACAGATATCGCAAGCTCCTGATCAACTGATCATGAGAAATCGCGATGTCAGACTGGCCTGGAACATCGCAGCTGCTGTTGCTCTGCTTCTGCTGGGTCCATCTATCCTGGGAATAGGCGGTTCGATCCTTGGGTCCAAGTTTGCTGCCCTGTTCTTTTCTGAAGATCAATCGGAAGATTCTTACTACCTGTCGTTATCAGTGACCCTTATGCTGGAGAATGCTGAATTGCGTGAAATGGCAGCCAAAAGCCAGCTTTACCGTTCGATGCTGCAATACACAAGAATGCCTGATATCAACGCTCTGGTTGGAAGGGTAATGTACCGTTCAGAGGGGTTGATCAGAGGAAATATGGTGATCGACAGGGGATCTGATCATGGAGTTTACCCCGGGGCAGTCTGTACAACCAGCAAAGGACTGGTGGGTATTATCACATCAGTGGAATTAACAAGTTCCACAGTCGTTCCAATCACCAGCCCCGCTATTCATGTTAGTTGCGTCACAGCTTCTTCCGGTTCTCTGGGTATCCTTGGTTCTGAATCCAATGGCAGACTCTTCCTGGAATATGTAGATGGTTCTGCTGACCCTGAAGTTGGTGAAACTGTTCTTACCAGCAGATTCGGTGGAGTGTACCCGGAAGGTATTGTAGTAGGAAGTATTAAAAGCATTTCAGAAGGAGAGATAGGCCTGGATCTTTCTCTCGAAGTTTCTCCCGCAGTTGATTTCGAGCGGGTAAATGAGGTTTTGATTCTTATTCTGGAGGATCCTGCAGAATGAGGGAGCGTCTGTACGGCTGGCTGATCATCTCCGGAGTAATTGTTGTTCAGTTCCTTCTCGAAGTTACTCTTGGCAGGGTTGTTGTTGCACCTGCCATCCTTGTACCTGTGCTTATCTATCTATCCCTTTCAGATTCTGACTACTGGTCAATCGAAGGCGCTTTCTGGAGTGGTTTTGCAATTGATCTCCTGCTGCATCAGCCGCTGGGAGTAAGTTCTCTGGCCATGTTATGCGGGATTGCTCTGGCTAGAAGGATTCTGCGAGTAACTACCGGAGCAGTGGAGATGACTTTTGTTATTCACGCTCTGGTTGCATCGATTCTTTCTGATCTGTTTTTCATCTTTCTGGCTGCACGACCAGTGGGAAGTGCTTTCGGCATTTCCTCTCTTCTTGTCCTTCCTCGTATACTGTTCCCGTTGTTCTTCTACATTGTTATTCCAATGTTGTTTGGAAGAAAAAGCAGGGAATTTGCATGAGAACTTCTCCCTCGGCAAATGATAAACCCTTTGTTTCTATAATGGTTCTCACATTTGCTGTTTTTCTTATTCTTGCCGGTAAACTTGTAGAACTTCAGATCGTGAAGGGCAGCTACTACAGAGAGTTATCTTCAAGAAACCATATACGCTCAGTCATACTTCCAGCCCCCAGAGGAATTATCAGAGATCGCAACGGTATTATTCTGGCAGACAATGTTCCATCCTTTACGGTCTCTCTTGTCAGTGTTGAGTTTGATCCCGCAAATACTGAGTTGCTGGCTGAGTTGCTTTATATGGACCTGCCTGTACTGATGGAAAGACTTGATGCAGCTGAATCCAATCCCTACAGATCAACCCAGATCAAAACCGGTCTGACGGTTGAGCAGGCCGGCAGAGTGGCGGATAACATGTATCGTCTCGGGGGACTCTCGGTGGATGTGCTGCCAAGGAGAAGATATTCCTTTGGTCCCTCGTTCTGCCATCTGATAGGCTATGTGGGTCTTGCAGACAGCACCCGGATTTTTGAGGGTGAGCTCTCGGGAAGAACCGGGCTGGAAAGAATATTGAACGATGAACTCGTTGGAACTCACGGAATTATTCGCGAGGTTGTAGATGCTCATGGACGAGTGGTGGAAAAATTTCAAGAGGGAGATCTGGAACCTGTGCCTGGAGAATCAGTGGTACTCACACTGGACAGCAGACTTCAGCTTGCAACAGATTCCCTGATTATTGCCACCGGTCATCAGGGGGCAGCCGTTGTTCTAAACTATGAAACCGGTGAGATACTCGTTCTCTCTTCTGTACCTGGTTTTGACACTAATCTGTTCATAGGCGGAATAAGTTCAGCAAACTGGAACACAATTCTGGGAGATCCTGGTAAGCCGTTATTGAATAGATCATGGGCCACAGCATATCCTCCGGGATCGGTTTACAAGATAGTCAGTGCTGCCTGGCTGCTTGAATCCGGAATTGTTACCGAGAGCACTATGCCGGATCCGTGTTACCGTGTTTTTCACTTTGCAGGCAGTGATTTCCGTTGCTGGAGTACTCATGGCAGATTGAACATCGTGGGGGCTCTTGTCCAGTCCTGTGATACGTATTTTTACAGAACAAGTATGCTCGGTGATATGGATGAAATGGCTGAATTCTCAAGGGGATTCGGCATGGGAGAACCTGTTACAGACATTCTACCCGGTGAGGTATCAGGAGCGTTGCCAACTCGTGAACTGCTTAATGAACTTTTCGGTCAGGGAGGCTGGGGACTTGGGAATCTTATGATTGCTTCAATCGGTCAGGGAGAAGTACTTGCCACGCCGCTGCAGGTGGCGGTAACTGCAGGATTGATGGCGTCCCGAGGTGAGCTTCCTGCACTTTCAATCCTTCGGGATGCAAATGTTGCTGAGAGAGCCTGGGATACAAATACTTCAGAGGAAAACTTCAGAATAGTCAGAGAGGGCATGCGTCAGGCGGTATCATCCCCAAGGGGTACTTTGTTTCAGTCAATGAATTATCTGCCTGTTGAGGTGTTCGCAAAGTCGGGTACTGCTGAGAGTGGACCGTACGAAGATCATGCGTGGGTAACCGGATACATTGAAGAGCCGTTGCCGGTAGCTTTTGCGGTGATCATAGAGAACGGCGGTCACGGTGGGGCTGTTGCCGGCCCTGTTGCCGCAGGGATCATCGAGGAGATTCTGGAGGATTTTAATGAGATTGAATGAGAGGACTGACTGGGTCTTTCTTGTAACACTTGCTCTATTGATAATCCTCGGACTGCTCAGTGTTTACTCTGCTTCTGGAACACAGAAGAACCTTTTCACCCATCAGCTTGTTACTCTCATTGCCGGAATAGTTTTGTTTCTTGCAGCGTCTGTATTTCCTTTAAGAATACTTGAAGAATCAGTTCCGTTCTTTTATGCATTTTCTCTGATTCTTCTGATTCTGACCATCTTTTTTGGCGGAGGTCCTGCAGGAAGATGGCTTCGTCTGGGACCGGTGAATGTTCAGGCTTCTGAGATAGCTAAGGTTTGTGTTATCATTCTTACTGCCAGATGGTTGCCTGCTCTAAGAAGAGACTCTGTTGCCGGTGGAGTTTCCCTCTATCTGTTCACAGTGGGTGTGCTTACCGTATTAACCTTACTGCAGCCTGACCTTGGTACAGCTTCCGCAATAGTGATGATCGTTTTTGGCTTGATATACTGGGCAGGATTCGGGTTCAGCTGGATCTTTCTCTTTTTAAGTCCATTGGCTGCCGCAATATCTTCAATAAGGTTTGTATCTTGGATAGCATTTACAGCTGTTCTCTGCGGTGTTCTTCACAGAGCCGGAGCCCGACCGCGAAGATGGGTCTTTTTTCTGGTTATGACAAGTATGATCGCTGCTGCCACGCCGTTTGCATGGGGTCTTCTTCGTCCCTATCAGCAGGCAAGACTCACCACATTCCTCAATCCTGAAGCAGATCCCTATGGTGCAGGGTGGAATGTTATCCAGTCCAGGGTTGCCATTGGATCCGGCGGTCTTACCGGTCAGGGATTTCTTAATGGAAGCCAGAACGAGCTTGCCTTTCTCCCCGCAAGACATACAGACTTTATTTTTTCCGTGTGGGCTGAAGAATGGGGCTTTGCAGGAAGTCTGTTTCTGCTTATCCTCTACGGGCTTCTCGTATGGCGGATCCTCTCTGGAGCGAGGCGCTCACTTAATCCTTTCAATTCCATGCTGGGGGCCGGTACTGCCGTATTCATGATTATTCACGTTGTTGTTAACATTGGAATGACCCTTGGAATGATGCCGGTTACTGGACTTCCTTTGCCGCTTATTACCTACGGTGGCAGTCACATCATTGCAGAAATGGTGCTTCTTGGTTTTTCTTTTAATGTGATCCGGAACTGGCGCAGTTACTGACGACAACAACATTCTTCGTTATCTTACCGTATTCGTTTAACCAAATAGATTGAGGGAGAATATGCATCCGATTCTTTTCAAAATTGGCTCTCTGCCCATAAACAGCTATGGGCTGATGCTTGCCGTCTCGTTTCTTCTGGGAGTGAAACTGGCTTCTCGCAGAGCACTGAAACTTGGTATTCCTGCTGATGAGACTGTCAACCTGAGCATCTGGATAATGGCTGCTGCAATAATAGGCTCAAGAGCCTTTTATGTTGTTACTCATCTTGATCAGTATGCCGGAGATCCTCTGGCAATTGTGGCATTCTGGAATGGTCTGTACGGTCTCAGCATGCTGGGTGGTGTAATTCTTGCCATGATCGTGGGATTTACTTGGATTCTAAAAAAGAAATGGCCTGTGTGGTCTTTTGCTGATGCTGTGATCCCATCGTTCGCTCTTGGAATATTTATTACCAGGGTAGGTTGTTTTTTTAACGGCTGTTGCTTTGGAGCGGAAACAAGCTGTTCTGTAGGCATTTCATTCCCATCGGGTTCGCTGCCATTTTCTGTGTTTGGCAATTCTCCTATACATCCGGCACAGCTTTACAGTTCTCTGGGCGGGTTGGTAATTCTTCTTCTTCTGCTTTTTGCAGATCGTAGAAAGAACTATCCTGGATTCATTTTTTCCATGTTCCTGGGGCTTTACGGTGCTACAAGATTCGGTATGGAAGAATTCAGGTATTTTTATCATGCACCAAGCTCAAGTTTTGGTTACAGTGTTTTTGCCGCGAGACCTGGAATGACAGATAACCAGTTGATCAGTCTTGGCATGATCATCTTTGCTTTTGCTCTGGGAATATGGCTTTACTACCGGGATCAAAAAAGTTCTTCCTGAACCTTCTGGTTCACAGATGTATTGGCTGCGGCAGCAGAATGGTGCCGGGGAAGAGCAGATTCTGCTCATGGTGTCTGATAAGGATGTACCCTGACCATGAGCGTATAACATGCGGAATCCGAGTTCTTACCGCTTTCCTTCATGCCGGTGTTATCCGGGAGATGATGCTCAGGCTTAAGTTCGGTGGAGAAAGGCATCTTGGCTGCGAGCTGGCGAGGCTTTCTCTTGACTCCTGGAAAGAAGTACCATCAAAAGAAGACCTTATCTTTCCAGTTCCGGTTTCCAGGAAGAGGCTCAGGGAGCGCGGTTATAACCAGGCTGCATTACTGGCCATGGCTGTAGCAGGGGAGACCGGTGCTGTTTACAAAGATCCTATGATTAGGAAACGGGGAGAATCTCAGATCAATGTTCCCGGAGCCAGTCGAGCTGAAAACATAAAAGGAAAATTTTCTGTTTCGTCTGGAACTGTATGTAACGGGAGGGTGTGGCTCATTGATGATGTTATGACCACCGGCTCTACCATTACGGAAATTGTTTCCACTCTTTCGGATGCTGGAATTCATAAAGTACAGCCGGCAGTGGTCTGCTTTCGAGAAATTGACGAAGAGAGTATTATTGCAGGCAAGGAGGTTAACCATGCAGGATTCTGATGTTGCGGTTCGTAATTATGTACACAAAATGAAATTTAAGGTGAGAGACACTCTTCTTGCAGCCCGGTACGGATTTAACGGGCGGAATATATGGGTATTCTGGAAGGGGATTGTTCAAGCCTGGCTGGTTTGGGCATTTTTTACCTATGCGGGTTTTCTCGCTGCGGGTGATTCTATTGCGGACAGATTCGCTTCAGCCAGATTGTGCCCTGTACCGGATAGTCTTTTCATGTCAAATGTCCCGTCTGTAGTTCTGCTTGTTCTTGGTACATTGCTGGCTATCTTCATCTACATGCTTACATCTCTTAAGGTTTCCCGACTTACATTTGAACAATTGCGCGGGGACCAGTTTTATTCTGAAGCTGATTCACGGAAATTTTGCCGAGCCAACTGGAAGGCTGTGGTTGTTACCCCCCTGGTAATTGCTGCTGGAATTGCCGTGGGACTCATCGCTGTTTACCTCATTGGGCTTCTTGGCAGAATACCATCTGCCGGTTCAGTTATTGCAGGCATCTTTGCAATACCCCTTTGGATTCTCGGTCTCTTCATTGTACTTTCGATGGTTGTTCTTCTGCTTTCGTTCTTTCTGATTCCAGTGATAACAGCTACGACAAAAGGCGATACATTTGAATGTTTGTTTGAGGTATTCAGTGTTGTAACATCCAGACCCATGCGACTTTTTCGCAGTATGATCACAGGTGCTTTCATGAGAGTTATTGCCCTTGTGGTTTTCTCTCTCTTTGCCTGGGGCTCTGTTAGTTTTGTCTCTTCAGTTCTTTC
>JAOZRM010000086.1:11905-12239 GCA_029940175.1 Candidatus Sabulitectum sp.
ATATTGCGAATATTGTCAGTTCAAAGATTTCAATCTTCAGTTCTTTCCAGAACTTCTGGAATCCATGGTTTTGGAGATACAATGGAATCCGGATTATCCCGAGTAGCTCCAGAGGTGGTTCCCTTCTATTCTTCGATCTTCAATCCGATTTCTTCCACGGATCACACAGATTCATCATGGGATGGTCCCGCAGGGCTTATTCTATCTCTCGCAGGAGTAGCAATTCTCCTTGTTATATGGGCTTACTGGCTTTCCAGCTGTACAGCGCAGTGGACTATTCTTTACCTTGGGATCAGATATGATCGTGACAGGGAAGACCTGATTCTCAGAGCAG
>JAOZRM010000087.1:0-5039 GCA_029940175.1 Candidatus Sabulitectum sp.
CAGGCCTTCAAATAGATATAGATGGCACTGTAATTGAAGTAGGATTGTGTTCCATTTATGTAAATTCGACCTATAATTGCACACCTAACCCCATTAGTGGCACTGCTATTGTAACAGTTCCGGTTGGTGCCCAGTCTGTAACTTGGTACTTTCCTGGTGACCCATATAGCGAAATTTCATTTCAAATTTATTCGCCTTTAGGAGATCTAGTATATTCAGCTGCTAATGGAGAACCAGCAGGTGGCTGGAAGCAGGTGCAGATACCCTCATTGTTTCCCTACCAATAGAAAACACTGTTTTCTTGTGGGGAGGAGAGCGAGAAGGAGATTTTCATCTTTCGGCCTGGCGAGGCATAGGAACTGAAGTAATTCCAGGAGGCTCTTCCGCCATAAATGCATTAGTTACTTATTCTGTTCACGGGTCACCTGGAGATGTTATTTCCATTGAATACACACCCTCAGAGGTAGATGATTTCTGGGGTGAGAAGTGGGCTCCGCTTCTTGGTGCAGCAGACAGTCTTGTTTTGCGACAGATTCCCGGTGGTTTGGAAATCGAAAATTCTCTAATATGGATCAGAGGAACAGGAGGACAGAGCTTCTGCCCCTGGACTATGATTCCCTCCCCATCGCCACCAATAGTAGCTTCCGTGGAGATTGATCGTCTTACTGGTGTGATACCGGCAGTGAGTAATGTTACAGTTCCAGGTCTTCTTGTTGTAACTATGCCCGGTAATGCCGGGAGCGGAGCGAGAGCGGCATACGCTGCAGCTCTTCTTGAACGAATTGTGGGAAGAATGGCCCTGCCCACAGGATCAAGATGTCAAGGAATTTCTTCAGAAGATGGTTTGGTTCAGTTGTGTATATCTGGTGTTACTTTGGATGAAGAAGCAACTTTGGCTATTATCCTTGACGAGCTTACGCCTATCATCTTCACCTCTCCTGAATATCAGTTGTTGAACAATGCAGCAATCAGAGCGGGTATCCCCGAGATGAGTCAACACGAAACAATAATACTTCTTGCAACAGTTACAGGCTTTCTGCGTTGATACAGGATAGATTTGTGCAGTTTTATCTCTTGACATCCTAGACGATCGGTCTAATGTTTCACCGGGAGGTAATAATGTCAGAGAAAACAAGAGCTAGAATATTGAGAGAAGGGGCAAGACTCATTCGAGAGAATGGTTTTTCTGCCACGGGCCTAAGTGCGATTCTTACTGCAGCCAATGTGCCAAAAGGTTCTTTCTACTACTATTTTCACAGTAAGGAAGATTTTGGTCTGGAGCTTGTGAAGTACTTGGGAAATCAAATATCAGAAGCTTTCAACGGGTATCTTTGTTGTGAGTATGAAGAACCATCAATTGTTCGTCTGAAACAGTTTTTCGATTTCTTTAAAGGAGAGTTTACTTCAGAGGAACTTCCCCTTGGTTGTCCCATTGGCAACCTTGCCCAGGAACTGGCTGCAGTCAGCGGAGAATTCAGAGAGAAGCTGAAACCGGTGTTTCAAACGATGTATGATTCAGTAACTTGTTGTTTGAAAAAGGCTCAGAAAAGTGGTGAAGTCTCACTGCCCTTCCCTCCGGAAAAAACAGCCAGGTTTGTCGTAAACAGCTGGCAGGGAGCATTGATAGCCCTCAAGGTTTCAAATAACTCTGAACCACTCGAAGTTTTTGAAAAGTGCATATTCGGTGATTTGTTAAAGACAGGAAGAGAGTAAACATGAAGCTGCAATTCCTCCTGATTGTTCTGATTGCAACGGCTGTCTATGCAGGAACCATCTTTGAGGATGATTTCAGTGACGGGAGTGATGATGGTTGGCTTCGGTGGACCAGTGGATATGCTGCAAATGCTTCCTATAATGTTGTTGATGAACAATATCACTTGATGAACTCAGGCTCCGGCTGGATTCCCGCCGCTTCCCATACTGGAGATCTTGCCGGCGGAACAATGAGTACGCCTGACTATTCATTTCTTGCGGAAGTCACTCCGGAAGCCTGCTACAGAGCTGGAATACTTGCCAGGGGATATATGCCGTCTTTTACAGGTTACATTCTGGTGATGATTCCCTCTGAAAACAAGCTTGTTCTGGCAAGAATGATATCTTCCGGGCCGCAGACCCTTGATCAGCTCACTCTTCCTCTTCAGTTCAATCAAACCTACTGGCTAAGGCTTGATCTTGCAGGTACTTCTATTCAGGGAAAAATATGGCAGGGCACAGCTGGAGATGAACCGACCGAATGGATGGTCTCAGCAACAGATGGCCAGTATCAGAACCCAGGCAGAATAGCAGCTTTCTGTTGTAATTTCAGCTCTGACACAAGGGCATCTACATCAGTCTACTACGACAACATAGTGGTTACTTCTGACGGGGCTGCTCTTCAAACAGTTTCCTGGGCAGGGGTGAAGACTGCGCTGAATTAATCTTCTCCTGCTATTTCCATCCACTGTTCTTCCAGCATTGATATCTCATCGGTTAGGTAAGAGTGTTCCTTCTGTAGTTCCACCAGGAGCTGAGAGTTGTTAATTACTTCCGGTTCTGCAAAAAGAGCTTCTATCTCTCTACGCCTGGTCTCATGGGGTTCCATTTTTTTCTCAATACGCTCAATTCGCTTTTCCTTCTTACGTCGCTCCTTGTAGGCACTGTTTCTATCTGCAGCCTCTTTTCTTTTTCTTTCTTTTTCGGACTCTCTGCTTGATTCCTGGATGATCTTTGCATCAGGTTTTTTAAATTGCTGGTCTGCAAGGGATCTGAGCTTATCTACATATTCAGTGAAGTTACCGGAGAATTCTTTTACCTTTTCATCCTTTACCAGGAAAAGTTTTTCTGACAGAGCAGAAAGCAGTTTCTCGTCATGGCTGATAAGTACCAGGGTACCGGTGTAGTTCTTAAGAGCCTCCTGCAGAACATCACGGCTGAAAATATCCAGATGATTGGTTGGCTCATCCAATATCAACAGATTTGTAGGCTTTATCAGAATTCCCGCAAGAGCAAGTCTGCTGATTTCTCCTCCTGAAAGAACTGAAATAGGCTTCATAACATCATCACCGGTGAAAAGATACCTGCCAAGATAGCTTCGGATTTCCCTCTCGCTCCTCGCTGGAGAAATTTTGTGAACATGTTGCAGCACCGAATGTTTATCGTTAAGCTGGAGGTCGACTTCCTGCGAATAGTAACCAATTAGAACGCCAGTTCCCATTGAAATTTCACCGGAAGTGGGGTTTTCAATCCGGGCAAAGAGCCGTGACAGGGTTGATTTTCCACCACCGTTCTTGCCGACTATACCTATTCGGTCTCCTCGCTGAATTTCAAGATTAACATCAGCAAAAACAACTTTGTCATAAGCCTTGGAAACATTCGCTATTTTTAGAACCTTTGTTCCACTCCGAGGAACATCAGGAGGTTGGATGACCATGCGCTTCGGGCTTCGGTAGGTTTCTACAGCCTCCAGTTTCTCCAACATTTTTTCCCGGCTTCGAACCTGAAAGCGCTTACTTTCGGTTGCCTTAAATCTTTTAACAAATCTTTCCAGCTTTTCTCTTTCGTCGTCTACCTTGCGAGCTTGCTTTTGCAGAAGAGCTGCCTGTACAAGCTTTTCCTTAACGTAGAAAGAATAGTTGCCTCCCCAGGTTCTCATGCTGCCGAATTCAATTTCAACTACCTTATTTGTCACCCTGTCAAGGAAAGCCGGGTCATGAGAAATAATCCATGCTGCTCCCTTGAATCGACGAAGAAACTCCTCAAGCCACAGACGGGCATCCAGATCGAGATGATTTGTTGGCTCATCCAGCAGGATCATATCAGGATTGTTAAGTAGAATTGCTCCCAGCATTGCCCTCATCTTCCATCCTCCGGAGAAGGATGCCAGGTCTTTGGTAAATTCGTCGCTGGAAAAACCGAGCCCTGAAAGAACAGCCTTGCCTTTTGATTCGAGATTATATGCCTCTGTTGAATGGATCTTGTCCTGTACCTTTGCGAGTTCATTCAGTACCCAGGTTTCACCAGTTCCCTCTTTTTCAAGGATAGAGTGAAGTTCCTCTTCCCTTGAAAGGGCGTCGGCACCATCCCCGGACCCGGCACAAACAGCTTCTAGAAGAGCTCCTCCAGGGAACTCATTGATTTGCTGCGGCAGGTAACCAATTCTCAGGTTACCGGATTTGGTTATCTTCCCCGAAGAGGGATCTATCTCTCCCGAAATAATTCTGAGAAGGGAAGTCTTGCCCGCTCCGTTTATTCCAACCAGGGCGACCCGGTCTCCGGCATTTATGTTAAAGGTCATATTACTGAATATCTCGTCAGAGCCGAATTCCAGTCCAAGGCCATTAGCAGAAAGTAGCATTAGCTGGTTACCTCCAGGGTTATATCCAGTGGCTTGAAGTTCAGATAATCAGCGGAAGCAATTCTGTATTGAACCCCATTTAGTTCTATATTCACTTTATCAGACCAGCTACCGTGAAGGTGACCATAAAGACAAAGAGCAACACCATACTCTGCGAGAATCTCAGCAAAAACCGAGGGTCTTCCATCAACAACAGGGGGAAAATGCATCATGTAAACAAGTTTTTGTCCCGGTTTTTGTATGGATAGAGCCTTTTCCAGAGCGAGATGCATTCTACCCTGCTCCCTCTCATAAAGCTTTGTGTCGTCTGAGGGCTTAAAACCATCCCACAGCGGGGTATTCCAGCCCTTGCTTGCTGCGAGTACAAACTCACTGCAATCTACAGCATTTCGCTGCAATACTTTGATAGATGGACCCACGAACTGGCTGACTTTTTTCAAAGAACTCCACCAGTAATCATGATTACCCCGACTGATATACTTTTTTCCAGGAAGAGACTCAAGAAAGTCAAGATCTGCTCTCGCCTGCTGAAAATTGATTCCCCAGGAGATGTCACCTGGAATTAGCACCATATCAGAGTCACCCACATTGCTTTTCCAGTTCTTTTCAATCATTGCTGAGTGATTATTCCATATACTTCCAAAAACATCCATTGGTTTATCCACAGAAAATGCCAGGTGAAGGTCAGCTATTGTGAATGTTCTCA
>JAOZRM010000087.1:5049-12126 GCA_029940175.1 Candidatus Sabulitectum sp.
ACAGCTACAGCCACAGCATTGTTCTGATTAGATGGAACATTTTCAAACTCGCCTAGCAAATCACCAGGAGCATTTCCAGAGATGAATGATCGATCTGCCCAACGTAGCATATGAACATCATTCCAGTCATTACCCACTGCTGCTGTTTGCTCCATTGAAACTCCAAGCTCTTCTCTGATTGAATTGCAGGCTGCTGCCTTGTTAACTCCCAGGGCGAAAACTTCGATCCATACAGTTTTGTGATCTATTGGACTGGTGGCCTTAACGATGGAATAACAGGAACCAATGGCATCCTGAAGCTTGGAAATAGCAAGATCTGCCCGATCTGGATGAACAAAGCCGATAACCTCTGTGGAGTGAATGTTGGGGGAGGTTACTTTAACTGAAAAGTCCCGATAGTATGCAAGTCGTTTTCTGAAATCCAGACAATGTTTTCCATCCATCCAGTGCAGAATATGTGCGTCAGGGAATGCTCCCTGTATAGACGTATCGGTTATTCCAAGTTCAACAAATGCATTATGAATAACAGCAGTGTCATCGGGAGACAAAGTGACAGATCTGGTAACTTCCCCCTTAGAATTAAGAACTCCAGCACCTGAAGAGAGTACGTACCAGTCCACAGGGATAGTTCTCCCCCCAAGACATTTCTTTAGAGACAACGGGCTTCTTCCTGTGGCAAGTACCACAGCACACCCCCTGGCTCTCAGGGTTTCAAGGGCTTCAATATCACCACTGCCGAATGAACCATCATTGCGCAGCAGGGTTCCATCAAGATCGGTTGCGAAAAGTGATGTCTTTTTCATAACGAGTAATATATTCCACCCTCAGCATTAGAGCTTGCATGTCTGAGAAAACGAATCAAAAAGAAATCGAATTACATGGAGGAAGAATGAACAAACTTGCTGTCTTTGACCTTGACGGAACACTTCACCACACTGAGCTTGCCCTGGCTCCTGCCATTGCCCGAGCAACAAAAGACTTAACCGGTGAGGAACCTCCTTTCAGTTTGATAAACTCTCTGTACGGAGAACCCCTCGAATTGTTCTGCAAGGTACTTACAGGAAGTGAAGAAGACTCTGTTCGCGAGAAATTCATCCAGCGGGTGCAGTTTCATCAAGCGGAAACTCTACCTGTCAGCGGGGAGCTTTATCCTGGAGTTGTATCCATGCTGGAGAAACTTAAATCAATGGGATTTGATCTTGCCATCTTGTCCAATGCCCACACGAAATACATAGTTCTTGTAACGGAAATTCTGGGAATAAGAAATTCCTTTGTCAGTTTGACTGGTAGATCTGATGAGCCTTCAAAGACAGCCAGGCTGGCTGAATTGAGTAGAAACTACGATTTTACAGTGATGATTGGCGATCGGTATCATGACATACTGGCAGGATTGGAAAATGATCTTCCTGTTATCGCCTGCTCTTACGGATACGGCTCTGCAGAGGAGCATCATGGAGCTATTACTGTAGATCATGCAAGTTCAATAGTGCCTGTAATTCAAAAAATGCTCACGAAGTGAATCTGAAAACCGCAACAACTTTTCCTGCCACTCGGATACTGGCACAGGCAGAACCGTGGAATTCCATTGTTTTGTAGAGATCGTTGGCAGGAACCAGCCTTATTGTATCTCCCCTGTGGTAGAACTTCTTAACAGTTGCTTCATTATCAATAAGGATCACAGCCACTGTTCCCTCTTCCACAAATGGAACGGGCCTGACAAGGACAAAGTCGCCGTTTAGGATACCGGCGTCTATCATACTGTCGCCGTGAACCTCAAGCCAGAAGATTCCCTCAATTCCTTGAAAGCGCTCAGGTATAGGCATACGACCTTCTTCGTTCTCCTCAGCCATAATGGGCTGACCTGCTGCAACTCTTCCTATAATTGGGGCACGGTTGTCGGCAATGCGTCTTCCAAAGCCGGATCTGTGTGCAGGCAAAGATAAGGTTCGGGCAGAGCCATCTTTCCTGTTCAGATAACCTCTTTCAACAAGTCGATCTATGTGTCCTTTCACACCCTTAGTGCTTTTCAATCCAAAAGCATGCTGAATTTCTCTGATTGAGGGGGGATAGCTGTTGTCCTCAATGAACGATTGAATGAAATCAAGGAATTGTTTTTGTCTGGCAGTAAGATCTTTGAACATGCATAGCTCCTTTCGGGGAACAAGTGTTTACTATATACAGAAAAACAACAACCGTCAATAAGACGGTTGCTGTAAATAGTTAGTGGGCTCTGGTTCGGAGGCTACTCCAGCAAGTTGCTGAAATAAATCATATACACAGCAATCCTCTGAGCAAGATCTGCGTGTGATCCATCTGTATAAAGAATAACGCTGAAATTGAGAGCTTCCACTGTTCCATCATTTCTGATGATTGCAACATCGCGAAAACGGTGGTTTTTCAGTCTTCCATCAGATGTCAGCTCAAAAATGCGATCTTCAAAGCTGTCGAGAAATTCGTCTTCATCAATGTAGCCAAGTGTATTGAAGTTGACATCTTCGATTCGTAATCTGTCTGAATCTTCCTCAGATACTATTCTACCCAGTGGGAGAAAGGACTCATCCTCAATTCTTCCGTCTTCCCTGATGTAGGCAATTGTATCATAACCACCGTCCTCGAGTCGCAGGTGACCTGCGGAAACAATGGTTGTCATCAATAAGAGAGCCAGTACAAAATATTTATTAATAATAAGAATCCTCCTTGTTTCTACTATATTGAGTGTATACTTTCTCTAACAGAAGAGCTGGTGTCAAGGGCTAACATGATATTACTACACATTATCGCAGTATCAACACTTTTGGATCCGGGATTACTGGATTTGAATTCTGCCTCGGAAGCTGAACTTTGTAGATTGAATGGTATTGGCCAATCCACGGCATCATCAATAGTAGAGTACAGAGAAACCATTTCACCCTTCGCTTCCATTGAAGAGCTTCTCTTTGTGCCAGGAATAGGTCCGGCAACATTTGAAAGCCTTATTCCATATATATCAGCGTTATCTCCAGATGTTCCAGTGGAAACATCTCATTTTCTGTCAGAAACAGCTCTTTCAGATACTCTGCTCACTGTAATTTTTCTGGATATTGGCAATGGAGATGCTATTGTGCTTCAAGCGGGAGAGAGCACCTGGTTGATAGATGGAGGGCCACCTGGTATGGGGGCAACACGAGCTCCTGTTGTTCAGCAACTTAGAGAGAGCGGAGTTGACTCTTTGTCTGTGGTCGCCTTCACGCACCCTCATGCAGACCATATTGGAGGGTGTAGTGATGCTCTAGAGGTTTTCCATTGTGATATGCTTATTGACCCTGGAATAGATTACCCATCTCCCATATACGAAGAACTGCTTCAATATGTTCTTGATTCTGACTGTGGATATTCAGTTCTTACAGGAGAAGACCGGTGGGATTTGACAGAGGATGTTTCTCTCGAGGTGGTCTGGCTTGAACGAGGAGCAGGAAGCCCAAATGAAGCTTCTGCTGTTTACCTGGTAACATGTGGCAAATTCACCCTTCTTCTTACAGGAGATATTGAAAACGAAACGATTATGCGGATGACGCCTTCTCAGGTTCCTGTGACTGTCATGAAGGTTCCTCATCACGGCAGCAGAAGTTCTCTTTTTCCACCATGGTTCAGAAGATCTGCGCCCCAGTTTGCCATATTTTGCTGCGGTAGAAACAATCCTTTTGGCCATCCTCACAGGGATGTAATTGAGTGCTGGGAAAGTGTTGGAGCGGGAATCTTGCGGACAGATCGTTTAGGCAATATTTTCCTGTACACTGATGGAGAGTCTATCAACTTTAGCAGTTCCTTCTTTCACTGAGAGAAAAACATGAGAACAGGTTCACGAATATCTCCTTATCTGTATATCCTGCCCGCTCTTATCATTGTTGTGTGCTTCAGGACTATTCCGATACTTGCCAGTTTCACTGCGTCATTTGCCGATTATGACATCGGGGGGTTTCACGGTTTTCTGGGTTTTTCCAACTATGAAAGAATGTTTACAGATGCCAGATTCTGGAATAGCGTCAGTAATACTGTGTTTTTTGTACTTGGTGTTGTTCCTGCAGGAATAGCAATTCCTCTTGTTCTTGCAATGCTTCTAAGAGGTGAACTCAGGGGTAAAGCTATTTACCGAACTATCTACTTTCTTCCGGTAGTAACCTCAGCAGTTGCTGTGTCTGTGGTATGGACATGGCTCTTCAAACCGGAAGCCGGTCCAATCAACGGAGTTATTATTGCTTTGGGGGGGGATCCTCTTATGTGGCTCAGAGAGCCCAGAGGAATCTTTGAGATGATACTTTCTCCTCTGGGGATCAAACCAGAGGGAATTTTCGCCGGCCCCAGTCTTGCGCTGGTTTCTCTAATGATTGTCAGTGTCTGGAAAAGCATCGGGTACAATACAGTGCTTTTTCTTGCAGGTCTTGAGAACATTCCAAAAACCTATTACGAAGCAGCAAATCTGGATGGAGCTGGAAAATGGGGTTCTTTCCGCCATGTGACATGGCCCCTTCTTTCTCCAACGACATTCTACGTCTTGATCATGAGTACAATAGCATCTTTTCAGACTTTTGCCCTTGTTTATGTCATGACCCCTCCTCCGGGTGGAGGTCCTCTCGGAACCACAAATGTGATTGTTTTCTACCTTTTCCAGAAGGCATTTGACAGGTTCGATATAGGTTATGCAAGTGCAATCAGTGTATTTCTGTTTATCGTGCTCCTGGGACTGACAATTATTCAAAGGCGAGTTGGGGAGAGAAGGGTACACTACTCATGAGAACAGAACAGATTCTCAAGCAGACCCTGCTTCTTGCCGGTGGCGTAATCATGCTCATGCCTTTTCTCTGGATGATTTCCACCAGTCTTGAGCAGGGTGGTTTTTATAATTATGTGGAGGCCTGGAACAGGGTTCCTTTCGGGACTTACTTTCTGAACACTCTGATTGTAACCAGTCTGACTCTTGTGGGAGTTCTTATTACAAGCTCTCTGGCTGCCTATTCTTTTGGCACTATGGAGTATCCTGGGCGAGACAAGCTGTTCCTGCTTTTTCTTTCCACAATGATGGTTCCTCAACCGGTGTATCTGGCTCCGAGTTATGTGATTCTTGCGAAACTTGGCTGGGTGGATACATATCTTGCCCTGATCGTTCCATGGACAACTAACGTTTTCAGTATTTTCCTTCTCAGACAGCATTTTATGACTCTTCCAAAATCACTGTACGAGGCAGCGAGACTTGATGGATGCAGCAGATTCGGGTATCTGTGGAGGGTTGCTCTTCCTCTTTCCAAGTCTGTGATTGCCACCATTATGCTTTTTAATGTTATTGGCTCATGGAACAGTTTTATGTGGCCACTGGTAGTAACCCATTCTGAAAAACTGAGAGTTCTCCAGGTGGGGCTCAGTTATTTCAATCAGGAGCAATCCAGCAATTATCAGTTGCTTATGGCAGCATCTACTTTCAGTATTCTTCCCCTGCTCATACTTTTCCTCTTTGCTCAAAAGCATCTGGTTGCAAGTTACTCCCGTACCGGGCTGAAGGACTGATTCATGGGTGTTCTGCTTCTCATATCCAGTCTTTGTGTTCTTTCTGAGGAAGTGGATACCTTCCTGGATGAGTACAGATTTAATGGATACACCTTTCAATGGAGTAGTGGTTTATATTTATCCATTGGGGAGCCCGTTACTTTCTTGATTTACCCCAGAGCAGACCTGGAGGGTGTTCTTTGTGGAATAGGTGGAGAGGCCATTCTTGATCTTCGATTGGAACTCCTTGGGGGTGGTGTGGATATTATAGATGACCATCCGGATGATCTCCCGGTACTTCATTTTACTACCGGATCTGATCCGGTGTCATATACTGTTTCCGTCACAGCCCTGGATATGCTTTACGGAGCCAGTGCAGACAGCGTTTATGTCTTTTGCGCCATGAGGCCTGTGAAAGAAGAATTTGATATTTTAGATCCGGTTGAATCGGACTCAGCAATAACGGGAGAGTGATATGAAAAGGACCTGTGCTTTAGCTCTGTTAATGATTCTATCGGCCAGTGCCGGTGGAACCGCTGGTTTTGCATTTCTGCAGGTTCCTACTGGAGCAAGGGCGGTAGCTATGGGGGGTGCATTTACTGCGGTTCCCGGTGATCCGCTTGCACTTTACTGGAATCCTGCTGCATCCGTGCATACTGACGGTAGCGTACTTTCAACAACATACACCAGCTACATGATGGACATGCAGGCGGGATTTATCAGCTGGATTAACCCCAGAGAGAATGACGTCATTGGCGTTTCTCTTAACTACTTCTATGGTGGAGAATTTGACCGGACTACAATGGAAGACCCAATGGGTACAGGGGAACAGTTCTCTTCCAATAGTATGGCCCTGGCAGGTTCGTGGGCAAAACCGCTTACGGAGACTATTTCCGTCGGAGTTACCGGTCGATTTATTTACTCTCAGATTGACAGCTACAATGCAAACGGATTCAGTGTGGATCTTGGCGGGATGTACAGCCCTTCAGCAGTTCCTGGCCTTACAGGAGCACTGGTTGTAAGAAATGCAGGAGTACAGACAAAGGCGTTCTACAGCGAAAATGACCCAATGCCAACGGAGATAGCAGCAGGCGTGTCACAATCGCTTCTCGAAGGCAATCTTCTTGTTGCCGCCGATTTCACAATGCCCCTTGAGGGAGACTTTGATGCTGCAGCCGGTGTGGAGTACAAACCAATTGATATGCTTGCACTGAGAACGGGATGGAGCCTTTCCGCAAAAGATACAGCAGATAATGCCGGCGGTGGCTTCGTTGATGCCATGGGTTTTGGGATGGGAACTCACTACAATCAGTTCTCTCTTGATTATGCCTGGAAACCCTATGCAGACCTTGGAAACACACACCGAATTTCACTGGGAATGAATATTTAGAGAAGAGTTGACTTTTTTCGTTCTTTATGCTATAGTTGCTCCTCAATCGCGGGGTGGAGCAGTTCGGTAGCTCGTTGGGCTCATAACCCAAAGGTCGCAGGTTCGAATCCTGTCCCCGCTACCAAGATTAGATCCCGGCACTTCGGTGCCGGGATTTTTGTCATCGCGCT
>JAOZRM010000262.1 GCA_029940175.1 Candidatus Sabulitectum sp.
TCTGTTTCGAAACCGCTACCCCCCGATAATCAGATAAATCATTAACCGGTGGCACCCTGTCACCGGTTCTTTTTCATCAGAAGTATTATCTCCAGTTGCGCTACAACACAAAAATAGTTATGCTTTTAATTAAGTCCTACTGAAGGGTTAAGATCGTACTCTATATTCCTATTAACTTGGTAGGTTATTCTCTTTTGCGTCGTTTCTGGTATTTACCCACAGAAAGGTAATGGTAGCATGACAAGTAATTCAAAAGATGTCATCATTGGGGAGATTCAAAACACAGTATCAAAGATGATGGGCAGTTCGTCAGCTGCTCTCATGAGGATGGCAGGCAAGAGTGCATCCTACAAGATCTGGCCGGAACTGCCAACAGACAAAACCATCCTGGAAGCCGGTGAAATAATGAAGGAAGGCATAGCAGACATGGGTGGTTTTGGAGACTTCTCCATAGTTGGCGACAAAGACGGAACCGCTCAGATTGAATTCAAAGGATGCTATTTTGCAAGCCTCACTGAGGGTTCAGGCAAGCCATGCGGTCAGCAGCCTATCTGCTTTTTTGGTTTTGGGCTTGTGGAAGAAACTTTCAAGCGTCTTACAGGAATTCAGACGAAAGTGGAACTGGTGAACAGAGAAGATGGTACTGCAGTCTGCTTCGAAACGGCAACTCCCCGATAATATCAATTCTTTATTTTGAATCCATAAACCCGCGGTCTTTCATGACCGCGGGCATTCCTGTGCCTATGGATAAATAACGAATCTAGCAGACCTGGTAATGCTACCGCTCTGAACACACATGAAATAGATCCCCGATGAAAGCTCGGAAACATCAAACTGAAGCTCGTGGGTACCTGCAGAGAGAAATCTTGAAGAAAGAATCTGCACAGCTCTTCCCGTAATATCATGTACCACAACAGATGTGTTGCTCGATGCCGCAATAGTGAATTTCAAAGAAGCTTAACCGCCTGTAACAGGATTAGGCCAAACGATCAATTCTCCGGAAGATATGGAAGAATGTGTCTCATATTCTGTACCCACACCAAAACTGGATGCCCATACCGCACCTCCGGCTGTGCCTGCATACAAAGTTTGATCTTCCGAACATGTAACAGCACAGTTTATGGCTGCTACACCCGGATCCTCTCCCCAATGGACAGGATATCCACTCCAGCTTTCCCATAACCATATTCCTGTGGTGGTGGAAACAACCAGTGCGTTCAATTCTGCAGATTGATACAGATCACTTGCATAACTGAAACTGCCGGTGACCTTTGTCCAGTTAAGACCACCGTCACTGGTAGCATAAAGACCGGATGATGAAGCTACGGCTATTCTGTCGGGATATGTGGGGTGAACTTCCATGTCGTAAGGAGTACCAGTGTATCCAGTGGGAACGATCTCCGACCACGAGGATCCCCCATCAACTGTTTTGAAGAAAGCATAACTGCTGTTTTTATAGCCGATGGCAAAAACTTTATCGGAGTCAGAAGGATCTACTGCAACAGCCCTCACATATCCGTATGAAGAACCACTGTACAGTTCGTGTCTTGACCAGCTCTGCCCTCCATCAATCGACTTTGAGACCACAGCCATGTAGTTAGGTGACAGATACCTGTAACCGCAACTCCAAAATGTGTCTCCTCCTGCATAAACCATCCCGTAACCATCTCCGTAATAACTGTCTGCCTGCGTCCAGACGGAACCTCCGTCTGTGCTCCTGTAGAGCTCCGAGTTTCCTCAACCAGAACCTTCCAGAGCCAGCAGAGTGCCTGCGCCATCTGCACAGATATCACAGAAATCGCCACAGGTCAGAGGTGTACTCACCTCTTCCCACACAATGCCATCTGTATTGGTCTGAGCCTTAAAAAGACCCATGTCCTCCATGTTCATAAACAACCAGCCCTGAGATTCTGCCATGGCCAGAACTTTTCCCACTGTCAGCCCGGAGTTGCTGGATATCCATGAAGCACCACTATTGGAAGATCGGAAGAATCCATCGGAGCTCCCGGTAAAAACATCAGAGCTGTTATTCCAGCTGGGTATGATCCACTGGATATCGCTACCGGAAAGCCCGGAGGTCAGGTTTGTCCAGCTGTTCCCTCCGTCTGTGGATCGGTAACCAATAGTGGATCCCCCGGCAAACAACAGGTTATCATCAGCCTGGCTGAATGCCATCCTGTAGTTGTATGTCTGGCTTCGAATCCTGTTCCAGCTGCTACCACCATTTATAGAACGATAGACTCCGTAGAGCGATCCTGAAAGCATGATGTCCGGAGAGGAAGGGTGAATTGCAACCCCGTAGAAATAGTACTCTGAAGATCCTTCTGCCGGAGTAACATCTGTAAAGGATGTCCCTCCGTCAGTTGAAAGAAAAACAACCGGATCATATGTAGCATCAGTGGTATATGCATATCCTCCAACAAGAAGTACTGAAGGGTCTGATCTTGATACGTCAATGCATCGACCGTAGGTATAGGTTCCTGAGACAGGCAGGTAGGTAACACTGAAAGTTGCCCCGTTATCAGTGGAATGCATAAATGCCATTTTCCAGGTTCCGTCATACTTGTAACCTGCGGCGAACAACTCTCCCTTTGCAGTGGGGTGTGCTACTGCATCGTAAAAATTCGTATTACTATGATAATTTGATACCCATGATTGACCTCCGTCGATGGATGACCAGCTCCTGCTGCTTCCAACAACTACAAGATTACCATCTGAGGTGACGATCATGTCATATGGAGTACCATTGGTGAATGATGAAACAGCCTCCCAGTTAAGCCCGGCATCAGTGGAATGAACCACTTGCGTTGGGTTGGTGCCAGAGAGAGCCCACAGCTCGGAAGCGTTGGTGGGGGACTGAACAGGAGCGTTGATGTCTCCGCCTTCGGGACCGGTTGACTCCCATACACCCCATCCCACTATGGAAATCAGTGCGAAAATAGCAAACGACATCTCTCCTCCGTTCAAATGAGTGAACATCTTAACATGCAACTCTCAGAATAATGCAACACTTAATCAATCGTGTAAATGTATTATTACCGGAAAAGGCCCCCTTGACCCCGATGGAGAAGTTGAATCTAATTGCATAGAGACACAATTAGAGAAAAGAGGTGTAAAATTGGCGAAACGCGAGGTCTGGAACAGTAAAACAGCCTTTGTTCTGGCTGCCATAGGGTCCGCAATCGGGCTTGGGAACATCTGGAGATTCCCGTATG
>JAOZRM010000263.1 GCA_029940175.1 Candidatus Sabulitectum sp.
ATTTCAGCGTAGTACAGTTCTCCTGGAAGAGCATCCCTGTTGTAGCCTCTCCAGTCTGTAACACCCCAACTGTCTGCAGATGATCCCAACCTGCCGGTTCCGCCTGCCTGAAGACCGAACCTGCTGCTGAACATCCATTCAAGGTTCGCGCTTGCTGTTCCTGCAATTGTTGCAGTGTTGGCCGAGGCTGTAATGGAGTCTGCTCTGGTATTCTGGGTAAGAAAGCAGGCCTCGAATCCCACACCCAGTCTAAGTGCAAGAGACGGAGATGAAAGAGGAAGCCTTGTTCCCATCTCACCTCTTATGCCAATGGATGACATTCTGGGCATGACTCCGGATAAAAGTGAACCGGTGAGAGAAAAGCCCCACTTGCATGTTCCTCCGGTAAACTCAGCCTGGCTGATCTGTCTTGAAGTCTCTGCCTCTTCACCAGTAAGGTTATCGCCTGGTACAACTTCTGTTGGCAAAACAGCATATGAAAGAGCAAGAAGCCCGGGAGAGGAATTCTCCACTGCTGTAACTCGTGCACCCTCCACAAGATCACCGGCAATAAGCCGACCTTGTCCGGAATTCTCTGTAGAACCTGTGATCTGAAGGATTCCATGGCTGCTTAACTGCCTGTATTCCTCCGAAGACCTGGGGATTCCCTGTGACAGAGCAATAACAGAGAATACCATTCCTTTTTTCACACCGTTATCTGTTCCCATGGGAATACTGAAGACAGGGCCGTCTGAAACTACAAATGTAAACTCATAGGGAAATATTTCGTTAAGACTTCTCTCTACCACAAGAACAATGCCCTGTATAGCCAGGCTTTGAATATCAACAGATGCTGAGTTCAGCAGGCTGCTGGAGTATTTCTTCTCTCTTACAGATCCAAGAAGACTACCCTCCGAGGTGTAGAAGCGACCGGTAATATCCACAGCGATATTTCTTGAAACAAAGAGACTGTCCCGGTTATCCCGATCGGTTCCAGTATAAGGTGATGAAACATCAAGGAGCATGAACAGGTTTATGTTGAGATCAGCGGCAATGGTCTGAAGACGAGTGGTCTGATCATCCGGCGGTCCCTGATACAAAGCATGTGATGAAACATCCACTACATCAAAACGCCCACTCTGGAGGAATGTTTCTTCTGCTGCAGTCTTGAGTTCCTGCGTATCGTAGTTATTCATAGCATCCTGAAAAACTGGAATTACAGCAATCCTTGATAGATTGTCTTCATCTGCCATGGACAGTAAAACAAATGAGAACAGAACTGCAACGAGAATTCTACCTGTGGTCATGGAGGGTCTCCCTTCAAGAAAAACCATATTTCAGTAAATGTATCAATCTCTGGATGAAATGAAAAGGGCTAAACAGATTAATGAAATAGTACAGTTACTGTGCAATCGCCGTAACCTGTTTCAGGAAGGTCTATTACGGTACCGATAGGTATATCTGCCCCGGAGACGATTCCATCACTTGTCACAGTGAAGACAAAAGATTCCAGGGAAACATCACGATTCTCATTATGAAGAGAATCTATAAGTGAGAAAAGGGAATCCCACTGAAATCTTTGAATTGGAATTGTTTCCTTTGACTCCGTTGTGATCATGAGACTGTATGTGTCAACTGATGCTTCAGATTCTACCGGGGAAGCACTCTGCAGATCTTCAATGAAAACATCACCGTGATCATCCGTATCCTGAGAAATAGATACGCCACCCAGACCTGGAGCAGAGCTGCCTCCACCTCCGGTTCCACCGGACAAAGTTCCCTCCACTACACCAGAGCCAGCAGATTCTGATGATACTGAGGTTGCGCTGCGAAACATATCGTGTTCTTCAGAAATTTCCTCTACTGCAGCTGGCAGATCGGAAACAATATGGGAATCCAGAAGCCGGTCAGTGCCGATTGCATTTACTGCACTTCCGGAATAACCTGCAGCAAAATCTGACTCCTCAATAATGTCATCACCTGCATAGGATTCAGAGTCATCCCTTGATAATGCCACATCTACAGATAGCTCTTCAATGATCTCAGCTGCCTCAGCTTGACTTGAAACCGTTTCATCCTGTGAGATCTCAAGCTCCGATTCTTCACATTCACTAACAATCATTTCTTCTTCAGGAGCTTCATCAGGTGCTGTGGAAACATCACCCACTGCGACTTGGGCTGGAACGGATGATTCTTCCAGGGCAATGTCGGCAAGAGATGAGCCAGAGCTGTCCACATAGAATATTTTTACACCGATGTATGCCATACAAAGAGCAGCAGCAATGTACCATGTTCGCTGAGTCCGCCACCATGGTGTTTGCGGTTTCAGATTTCCTCGCATGGTTTCAAAATGAGAATTTCCTGGGTCTACCCAGGCATTTCGCCAGACAGATTCCATCTGTTTCTGTGTATTTACAAAGCTTCTGCAATCGCTGCAACTGGCCACGTGATCAGAAATTCTATCTGCTTCCTTACCGGACAGTTCACCATCAGACCACATCATCAGGGTCTTTTTATCAGGACAGGTCATGGCTCACCTCCAAGCTCGATTACAACAAATTTCTTCACTGAACTCCGTGCTCTGTTCAGTCTGGACATAACGGTACCTGTGGCAATATCAAGAGTTTCCGCAATTTCCTCGTAACTGAGTTCCTGATCAACCCGGAGAACAAAAACAGAACGCAAAGCAGGAGTAAGTCGTTCAACAGCCTTTTGTACAGCTGTGACCAGGAGGTCTCTGTTGGATTCCTGAATAGTGGTATCTGCAATGGCTGTCTGTCCACCACCGCCATATCCCTCATCAAATTCCACCTCTGCTCTTCGTCCTCGAGAACGTGAAAGATTGATAGCAGTGTTGGTGACAATTCTGTACATCCATGTGAAGAAACGATACTCGGTATTGAAATTGTGCATTGCCTTCATGGCCTTGATGAATGCTTCCTGGGTGATATCCCAGGCATCATCATCGCAGTTGCACATCCTTCTTGCCACCCTGAAAACACGTTTCTCATACATTCTGACTATTTCTCCAAAAGCTTCCTTGTCTCCCTGTACTGCTCTATCCAGAAGCTCGGGTTCTGAAGCGGCCAATCCCGCTGTCAAAAAGTATACAAGGTGAAAGATCATTTCATTCCCCTGGGAGTGTGACCGACAATGGGCGTTGAGCAGAAAAGCCCCACGGTCTAGATAGAATTCTTGGAGATTTG
>JAOZRM010000088.1 GCA_029940175.1 Candidatus Sabulitectum sp.
AGTACGGATCTGTATGAGATATCTCTCTGGGCCAACAGAGATGTTCAGAGGGATTCACTGACCGTGGCTCAGTATGATCAGATACCCCTTAACAGCACGCTTAAACTGGATGATAAGCAGATTCTTTATGCATATTTACCATCAAGAGCAACTTTTTCAGAAGAGGATATCAGGGATCTTTCTGTTGAGTTCAGGATTCCCAGATACTGGCTTGAACAGAACAATCTTGAGTTAAGGTTGTTACGCCTTTTCCGTGTAAACGAAGACAATTCTCTGGTTAGAATGCCTGCAGCAATCATTGATGAGGATGAAGGCTATTACTACTTTGAGGCCTCACTGGACCGTATAGGCGATTTCCTGATCTCAGCCAGGCATGCGGAACTGGTACTGGTTGAACCGGAGACTGTTTACGGGGCTGTGGACAGTGTTGACATAATAGAAGCCAGTTTGAGTTTCAGAGTCAGCAAAGTATGGATGGACAGAAACAGAATTGACCCTGGAACACTGGGACTTACCAGAGTAAGAGGCGGCGTTCCACTGGATGTGAACTGCCGGCAGATGAATGAAGATCTGAATTATCTGTATTACGAAACGGATCCAATAAATCTTTTCCAGTTCATGATAGTTGCCCGGGAACGAGATGGCCTTTCCATGTCAACCATATACTTCGATAATGCTATCAGTGACATTCGTGAGGACCAGTATCCGGATCTTGACCGAGTGATCCAAACGTTGAAAAATAATCCAGGGGTTTTTGTTTCTGTTGAAGGCCATGCAGACAGTGATGGTTCTTTCGGTTTTAACGACGGTCTTTCCACGGAACGAGCCCTTAATGTTGCTGCTTATCTTGCAGAGCAACTCAGCGAGTACAACATTGAGATAGAGCCGATCTGGTTCGGAGAACGAAGACCTGCGGCAGCAAATGATGATGAAGCAGGAAGGTCTCTGAACAGGCGGGTGGAAATCGTTATACTTAGAAGGTAGAAAATATACGGGAGGGGTAAACAGTAAATGAATGCTACTTCAATTGTTCTTCTGGTTGGTGTGTGTAGTTTATGGATTGTAGTGGGGGTGATGTTTGCTCTTTTTGGAAGGGCGAAAAAAGTTCTTGAAGACATGGAAAAGACTCTTGGCGAGATACGGGGGGATATTGCCCGGCTAACACCGGTACTCTCCGATACTCTTCTTGAAGTGGAAAAGACTGGACATG
Organism: Candidatus Sabulitectum sp.; assembly: GCA_029940175.1. GTDB lineage: Bacteria > Fermentibacterota > Fermentibacteria > Fermentibacterales > JCC-6 > Sabulitectum. Next base: position 1,211 of record JAOZRM010000088.1, read on the forward strand.
AGGTGGGGCAGACAGCTTCTGAGATCAGAACTTTCACCAGGAAGGTTAATTCAGGAAGCACAGCTTCAGTAGTTAGCGGAACAGTGAATTATCTTCCAGCAGTTCTTACTGTCTTTCAAGTGATGAAACCAATTTTCGAAAAGATCAAGAGCAGAAAGCAATGAAAACTCAATTTTCTTTTGTGCTTTTATTGCTACTTATGCTCCTTTCTGCTTCCTGTAAACAGGAGTCCATAGGAGCGATTAATGGTGTTCTTGTTGTTTACAGTTCTTCTCTCACGGAATTCATCGACACCGGTGGTCTCCAGGACCTTCATCTTGTGGTTGAAACTGTAGATCCTGAGGAAGTTTTCAGTTTTTCATTTGCTGAGATATCTGAATTTCAGGGAACTCTAAAGACCAGAAGGGTAATCCTTCTTCTTCTGGATCCGTTGGAGGAGAATCAGATTCCTTCTTCTCTTGACCGGGATGAAACCGGTATCTACACCGGTGATGATGTCTGGGCACTGGATCAGCAGGTTTTTGCAGTTGTTGTGAATCCCGATTCTCCGGAACTTCCTCCTCAAGTACCTGGTATGCTGGAGACTGCATATGACAACCAGATGCATGATTACATTTTCGAAAGTTTTGTAAGTACCAGTATGACATCACCTGAGAGAATGGATAGTCTTTCTTTTCTGGGCTTCACATTGAACATTCCCAAATCATTCAGCATCAGGATATGGACTCCTGAGGATGGATTCATACAGTACCAGAGACAGCCTGACGCTGAGTGTCTGCTTCTTTTCAGCATAAGAACACTTAGTTCCGACAGTGAGCTTTCTGATTCCAATGCCGTTCTGGCCAGGGAAGCAATGGCAAGACTTTTCTTTTATGATGCATCTGCAGATTCTGTTGATCGCGCAAGGTTGTCCATGACTGCCATTGAACAGAATGGGCTTCCCGGGTGGGAAATGACTGGAGTCTGGCGCAACCCGGAATACCTCAATGCAGGCTCCTTTACCTCCAGGGTTCTTGATGCCGGTGATGAATGGTATATTCTGGACATGGAGGTTTACAATCCAGGTTTCAAGAAGGAGCCATATCTGCGTGAGGGCTGGATAATCATGGATACATTTCGTAAGGAGTAGAAAGTGCCTGACATTGACAATGAAATTCAGGACTTGTTTCAAAAATGGCTTTCCGGACCAACGCCTGCACTTTGTGTCAGGTTGGCAGGTAAGTTACGCCGTTCAGGCAGGAACACTGAGGCATTAGAAGTTGCCACCAAGGGCTTGAGCAGCTGGTCGGAAAACATCTCTGTGAATGTTGTTTTCGGAAGATGCGCACTTGATGAGAAACAAACTGATGAAGCGCTCAAAGCGTTTGAGAAGGTTATTTCTATCGATCCACTCAATCTGATCGCCATCAAGAGTATGGCTGAGATCCACTACGGAAATCAGAACTGGAATCGCGCCATTGAACTCTTTGAGGAATACCTCTTCGAGTATCCGGGAGATACAGATATTGAGGTAATGCTCAAGAAATCCAGGGAAATGAAGAAAGAGGTGGCCAGAGAAGCCAGAGTCACCGGACAGAACATTACTTATCCGGAAACCGAAAGGATGGCCTCCATACTGGCAGCGCAGAACAAAGTTGCTGGAAACAGCTCTTCCAGTAGTTCTTCGGAAGACTCAAACGGGGTTCCTGAATCTCTGGATACTCAGAATAGAGCTCCCAGAAGCTTGTTCAACCTTTTCTCCCCTGAAGAATGTGAGGAACTGGGTTTGTCGGCGTACGATAAATGAGTGTAATCGCCGTATTAAATGGGCCCAACCTTGCAAAACTGGGGATTCGCGAACCAATGATTTACGGTGACCTTTCTGCCGGGGAACTTGAGCATTTACTAGTCAGGTGGGGCGAATCGGCAGGATTCAGCATATTGTTCCAACAGTACGATGTAGAGGGAGACATGGTCACCGCAGTAGGAGAGGCTTCAAAAAATTGCGAAGCACTCATTATTAATCCCGGAGGACTGTCACATACTTCTGTTTCAATACTGGATGCAATGAGGGCTTTTCATGGTCCGGTCGTGGAAGTACATATTTCTCAGATACACAAGAGAGAGCCATACAGACACAGAATGCTAACAGCCGGGGGAGCTGAGGTAGTTATTTCCGGAGCAGGCATTAATGGATATCTATTGGCTATACAAACAGTAAAAGAATTGCTGCGGAGGTAATCAACAATGGCAACATCCAACGATTTCAGAAGAGGCATGGTTCTGGATATAGATGGTAAATACTATCAGATAACTGAATTTCAGCATGTGAATCCAGGAAAGGGAGCTGCTTTTGTCCGATCGAAAATGAAAGATGTAATTCTCGGCAAGGTAATTGAAAAGACCTGGCGCGCCGGAGAAAGAGTTACAGAGATCAGACTGGAAAGAAGAGTTTATCAGCTTTTGTATCATACTGATGATTCGTACACAGTGATGGATCCTGGAACCTATGAACAGATAGATCTTTCGGCGGATCTGGTGGGGAACGCAGCACACTTCCTTACAGATAATTGTCAGGTTGATGTGCTCTCTGTTGGAGACAGGCCCATTATGGTGGAAGCACCAAACTTTGTTGAGCTTCTCATCACAAAGTCCGATCCTGGCTTAAAGGGAGATACTGCAACAGGAGGAACAAAACCGGCGACCCTGGAGACTGGTGTTGTGGTTCAGGTACCTCTGTTTGTTAAAGAAGGAGAGAAAATCAGAGTTGATACCAGGACTGGTCAGTACATGGAACGTGTAAAGTAGGGATTTCTATAGGTCGTAGTACATAGATTCTATGTACCTGTCCTGCCAGGCTCTGGCTCTCCATATCTGCCCTCTGGGGAACTCCAGAAATATTGCCAGAGCTATTTTTCTTCCACTCCGGGCAGTGAGTATTCCTGCAATGGTACACGTGTCGTTCAGAGATCCCGTTTTCCCTCTGAAAGCTCCTGCAGGCAGATCACACATTCTTCTTGATAGTGTGCCATCCGTTCCATTTACAGGAAAGGAAGCCAGAAATTCCGGTCCGAATTCAAGAGAACCAGCCCCTGCCATGAAAACAGCAACAAGCTGTCTGGGGGTAAGAAGGTTAAGTCTTGATAACCCTGACCCGTCAGCAAGCTGCCAGCTTGAGGTTCCCGGGGCGAGGCCGTCAAGAAGAGCACCTGAAATATCGCATCCTGCTCTGGTGGAACCGGATTCCCCTGTCATTTCATAGGCCACAGTTCTGAGTATCTGTTCAGCTACGATATTTCTACTCCATTTGTTCATGGAACCCAGAATCATCCATAACGGGTCGGAATGCATTACTGCGGCTGTTGTGAGTGAAGAGTCTGCCTCTCTTATTCCGGCGTAACTGGTGATAACGCCCCAGTGGTTCAGTTCATCACAGAGAACCTGTGCAAGTTCACCAGGGGCTCCTGCGAACGGTTTATAAAGAATTTCCCTGGTATTTACTTCTATAGTACCTGTTATTGTGAGTTCGGGTTCACCTGTTTCCCAGTTTCCTCCTGTTACTGTTAACGCTGTGAGACTACCTGTTGACAAACTCTCACTGAAAACCCTGAGTCCCGGTAATGGAGGGTATGTAAAAAGCTTAATGGTACCGTTTATGGAAGAAACAACAATCTCCAGTACATTGTCCCCGATGCACAGTGGTTCTACCGGTGGACAGTAGGTTCTGTTCCAGTCGGCGGAATCCCAGCCGGGAAGATGTGTATCTCCTGTAATCGCAGATGGATCCAGGAAAAGGCTCCATGTGCCCTGCTCCGGAATAAGAGCAGCAGTCTCCATTGCTGCCCGGGTAACATCCTCGACTGATAGTAGCGGAGCCCCGGATCCAATAAGAAAAATACGATTCAAAAGGGTATCCACTGCAATAGTAGTATGATATATATATGCTGGTCCAAGAACATTGAGAGCAGAGAGTGTTGTAATGGCTTTTACTGTACTTGCAGGTCTGAAGGGTGTGTCAGCATTTATGTTGACCAGCAAAGCGCCGGAATCAAGGTCAACAGCAAGGATACCTGTTTCCCACGATGCTGGAGTATCAATCGCTATGAAGAGTAACATTGATGCAAGTACGAGCAGAGAACTGAGCATTATACCTCCTGTTGACAATCCGGTTTGAAAGGGTAACAATAATGCTATCGGGTATGCAAGTAAAACCAAAAGAAAGAATTTACTGAAACGGAGTTTGTTTTGATTAAGATAAGTTTGCTATTACTGCTTTTCATCGCACTGTTATCATCTTGTGGAGCTGGTGCTGATCTCGTTCCTGAAGGTGCTGTTATTTCAGTTGGAGGAAGATCAGTTTTATCAGAGAATGTTGATGCCTCTTTTGAGAGGTTCCGTGGAGATACTGTTTCTGTGAATGTATTCAGGGACAACATAATTGCCAGAGAACTGTTCCTTGTCCACGCAATTGAGCTGGGGCTGGATCAGGACAGAGAAGTTCTTCGATTGACCCACGAACGAACCAGGGAGATCCTTCAGACGGCGTGGCTTGCTTTTTCTCTTGATCAGGTAGAGCTTGACGAAGGAGTTGTCAGGGAGTTCTGGGAAGAGATGGGTACAGGAGTTTCCTACACCTGTTTCTACCACTCTGACAGTCTTCTTATGGATAGTGTTTTAGCAATGGTCAGAGACGGAGAGCATTTATCTATTTTTGCAGCGGAACTGGGAACTGATGATATCATTATTCAGAGCCGGGGCAGACTTATTGCGCAGGATAGAAAGTTTGCTAATATGTCGGATGTTGAGTCCCTCCTTACTGCACAGACAGGAGACATAGTCGATCCTTTCCCTGTAGCCATGGGTTGGCGAATGCTTCAGATCGATTCCACGTGGACATATACACCAGCTGCTTTTGAGAGTGATTCGCAGCGAATCAGTTCAATGCTTCTTTCCAGATCCCGGGAGGAAAGGAAGAAATTTCTGGAGGACAGTCTTAAAACCACCTTCAATGTGGTTGTGAATATGGATGCCTTGAATCTTATGGCTGAGCATGCTGATGAGAGTGGAACTATTTTCGGGATTTTCGAACCGGAGGAAGAGGAAATTGTAGCTGTTTCCTGGGACGGTGGATCAAGAGATGTCTTCTCGGTGACGGAGAATATCCAGGGTCTTCCACATTATCTTCCCAGGGAAACAGGTAATGTCGAGTGGCTTGACGAGTACGCTGTAAGACTGGCCATGTTTGATATTCAGATGGAGGAGGCTATTCTTCTTGGTTTGGACACAATTCCCGAGACCGCACGACAGCTTGATTCCAAACACTGGGAAAATGTTCTGGACAAGTATTACGAAGTAGTGCTTGCTCCAGCAATGACTACTGATTCAGTGTTTTATCATGAAGTTTATCAGGAGATCCGAGAGGATCATATCATAGAGGAAAGTCGTGCTTTCCACATACTTTTCCTATCGAGTCCAGACAAGATTCAAGCTGCTGAGGCAATGATTGAATCCGGGGATGATGTTCTTGAAGCTTCAGATCAGTTTGAATTTTTCCCTCCGGTTCTTGCCGCCGGAGAGGAAACACTGTCCAATCCGCTAAAGAGCTATATGGTTCCTGAGAAAGATAGAGAAGTCCTTTTTAGTCTGGATGTTGAAGAGGAAGCCATTATTACTCTCACTGATACCACAGGGCTCTGGCTCCGCCTTGCCAGAATTGATGAAGAGCGTCTTCCAGAATTTGAAGACATCAGGGGCCTTGTAGTTGCTGAGGCTGATCAGCGGGTTGAGACCCAGGTAATTGAAGCGCTCATTGATAGTTTGTCAAATATCTATCATCCATACATCGATGAAGAGTATTTTGAGGGATTTTACATTCCCGCTGAAGCGGATTCTACTTCTTCTGCAGGGAGCTTACAGGAGGTTATCTGATGCGCTGTAGAAATTGCGGCCACGATAATGAGAGAAGTACAGAGAAGTGTGGAAACTGTGGATTCGATCTAGGACCTCAGACCGATCCCAGGAAAGATCAAAGAGCTGCTCTGCAGAAGGCGCTTGATACAGGAATAAAGAAAGCTCCGGTTCTCGATTTGTCGTCACCATCTTCAGGCAAAGCAGGTGTTATAGGCTTCATGGTATTTTTGATTGGAGCTATTGGTGCAATTTTCATTATCAGTAGTTTTGATCGAGCTGAATACGAGCCTGAGACTGAGGTGTCAACCGAGGATATTGAGGTGGAAATACCTGTAGATTCACTACCCTTGATGCTGGGTACAGATATAGTCTATGTGTTTAATTCGGAGGGTACATCGGCTTCCCCCAGAACTAATATTGATCTTGCTCTTATACCTGAGGGAACAACAGTATCATTTCTTGGTTCTTCATCAATGTCCATTCAGCCTGTGGTGAATTACATGCAGCAGAAGATCAACAGTTCTGACATGCGTGTTCTTACGCCGGACTCTCTCTATGCGTGGGTTGATTCAACTGAGACAGAGTATATCTCTGTTTCCATACTCAAGCCCGTTCCTTCTGCGGAAATTGATTCCACTGTTGTTCAACCTGTGGATGTCAAGATTCTCTTCACTGATCAGTGGGTCAGGTGCATGATTGACGAGTACAACAAGGACATCATTGAAGCTGCCGGCGGATACCGGTTTGATGAAAGATTATTCACCAGTGTGATGAATCAGGCGGAACGAACCCTTACCAGAAGAAACACCGATTTGAGACCTGTTCATATAACTCTGCTTTTCCCATCGGAATCCTCTTTTGGAGAGGCTATGGAGATTGCTGGTGCAGTTTCTCTTGTAACCGATTCTCTGGGATATGAGGGTTTCCATATAAAATGGGTAAATGTCACAGACTAACAGTCTATTTTCTCCGGGGAGCCTGCTGATCTCCCCGGAGGAAGAGACTGGTGCTCTTGACAGGTTTGCCGGAACAATTCGATTCCCGACAATTTCGGTGTCCGAAGATTCCTCTCTTGATTGTTTTCACAACATGCGCACGTATTCAATGGGTGTATGGAATTCAGTTTTTGATACACTTGAAATGGAGCTCCATAGTGGAGCCTCTATTTTATTGAAGTGGACTGGAGCAGACCCGTCTCTTGAACCGGTAATGCTTGCTGCCCATCAGGACGTTGTTCCTGTGGGTGATGATAAAGACTGGTTACGAGACCCTTTTGGTGGAGATATCTCTGATGGCAGGATATGGGGCAGAGGAACCATTGATTACAAATGCGGGTACAGTGGAATGCTTGAGGCTGTTTCTCTTCTTATCTCCAGAGGATTCACTCCCGGTCGTACTGTTTTTCTTGCTTTTGGTCACGATGAAGAGATCGGTGGTTTGCTTGGTGCAAAGGCCATTACAGAGAGCCTGTTATCCCGGAACATTGCATGCAGCAGTGTTCTTGATGAGGGTGGATACATTTATAGCGAGGCAAACGGTGATGTTGTTGCTGAGGTTGCCATTGCAGAGAAGGGATACGCTTCCTTCAGACTTTCTTCTGAAGCGGTACAGGGGCACTCTTCAGTACCACCGGACAAAACTGCAATTGGAATGCTTGCCAGAGGAATTGTAGCCCTGGAAGACGGTTCCATGCCTGCGGCAGAAGTACCATCTGAGATCAGTTCTTCCAAATGGCTGTTATCTACCATTGCTCCAACTGTTTTTTCCAGCGGGTGCAAGGAGAATGTACTCCCGGCAAAAGCAGAGGCTGTTATCAACACAAGGCCTGCCCCGGGCAGTTCGGTGGATACGGTACATAATTATATTAAGAATGTGGTGGAGCCTTTTGGCATTTCTGTTGAGCTTATTGACAATCCCAGTGTTTCGGAGCCATCAACTATTTCCAGCACACGGACAATGGATTTTAAAGCACTGAGAACATCGATTCTTAACAGTGTTGTTCCCGGCACAGGCTTCAGGTGTGGAGTATTCCCTGCAGCTACAGACTCCAGAAGGTATTCACTGGTTGCTAATAATACATATCGATTCCTGCCGGTACATTTGGACCATAGGGGAATTGGAGCGCTTCATTCTGTGGATGAGAGTATTTCCATCCCGGATTATTTAAGGTGTGTACGGTTCTATGCAGAGTACATTACAAGGGTCGGATCAAAAGGCTGAGTACATACAGCGTACTGCCGTAGTTGGACTGATCACCAACATTGTTCTTACCGGATTGAAAGGATATGCCGGAGTACTTTCGGGTAGCAGAGCTCTCGTAGCAGATGCTGTTCACAGCCTTTCTGATCTTGCAACCGATGTTGCCATAATAGTTGGCGCCAGATACTGGTGCAAACCTCCTGATGATACCCATCCATTGGGACATAAGGGAATTGAAACAGTTGTCAGTCTTTTCATTGGGCTGATGCTTATTCTTACGGGTGGAGGGATTGCCATTGACTCTCTGCAAGCTCTTGGCAGCGATTCAACATCCCTTAGACCCGGTCTGTTCGCAATTGCCGTTGCTGCCCTGTCTCTTGTTACAAAAGAAATACTGTTTCGGTGGACTATCAGGAAAGCCAGGGAGACGGGATCAGGTGCCCTGGCTGCAAATGCCTGGCATCACAGATCTGACGGATTGAGTACGATCCCGGTTCTCATTGCTGTAAGTGCCTCAATGATCAGCAGGTCCATGATGTTTCTGGACAGTATTGGTGGTATCATCGTGTCGATCTTCATCGTGAAGGCAGGTTGGAAAGTATTGCAACCTGTTATTGGTGAAGTGACCAATTCAGCTCCCCCTGTGGAAGTTGTAAACAAAATGATGAATGCTGCCAGGAGTGTTAACGGGGTAATCAGTATTCATCGATTCAGAGCCAGGATGCAGGGCGGAGGAATCTATGTTGATCTCCACCTGCAGGTGAAAGGAAACAGCACAGTAAGGCAGGGGTACACCATCGGCAAACAGGTGGAGGAGAGTGTAATGGATTGTGATTCATCAGTAAGAGATGTAATTGCTCGAATAGAACCCTTCTCTCCCTGCGGCGATGCTGATAGCTGCAGCAATTATTAACCACAGGGGATTTACAGCAGGGATAATAATGAATATGTTGCCTATTGGTAGGGAAGGGAGGGATTTTAATGGAGTTTAAGATTTGCAGCAGTGCCTTTACAGATGGAGGTTATCTGCCGGGCTGGTACGCTTCATCTGGGCTCAACGCATCTCCTCCATTTGGATGGGCTGAAGATCCTGAAGGCACCACGAGCCTTGCCCTGATATGTTCTTCATCCATAGATAAGGTTCTCTGGGTGTTGTGGAATATTCCCAACAGCAGGAAAACCATTTATGGCAGACTTCCTGCAGAGAGCACTCTTCCAGGTGGGATGAGACAGGGGCTGAATGATCTTCTTGGCATCGGTTGGACTGGTCCTGCCGAGAAGCTTCCGGATCTTTCGTTGACTTTTACTCTGTATGCTCTTGACGAGAGTCTGGACATCCCCGAGGAGGGTGTTACTGCAGCCATGCTTGAAGCAGCAATGGAAGGACACATTCTTGGAAAAGCAACTTTAGGTTGTGTTTACTCCTGAGTTACCCGGGGCACAACCTGTTTTTTGGAGATTCAAAGAAGGAATAGTCTTTCTTAACCACGGCTCTTTTGGAGCATGCCCGTTACCGGTTCAAAAGAGGAGGGAAAGCCTCCTCCGGCTGATTGAATTCGATCCAATGGGATTTCTAGTCAGCGATTATCAACCCCTTCTAGCAGATGTTCTTGAGAAGCTCACAGAATTCACAGGCGCTCAAACAGGCTCGCTGGTACTTGTTGAAAACACTACTACCGGAATCAACACCATTCTGAAAAATCTACCTCTCAACCCCGGAGATGAGATACTTGTTACGGATCAGGAGTATTTTTCATCCATTAATTCTCTCAGAGTTATTGCAGGCATCAGAGGAGCTTCTGTACGATTGATTCATCTGCCATTTCCAGTTAAAACCGAAAACGATGTACTCGCAGCAGTTGAAGATGCAGTAACTCCATCAACAAGATTTGCATTGATCGATCACATAGTTAGTGCAACAGGTATGATTCTGCCACTGAAGAAAATCATTGAGCTGCTCTCCGATAAAGGAATCCATACTGTTGTGGATGGAGCTCACGGCCCGGGACAGCTTGCGCTTGATCTAAAAAAACTGGGTTGTCTTGCATATGTTGGAAATTGTCACAAGTGGCTTTGCAGTCCGCGCTCTTCAGCCATTCTTTACGTAAGACCTGATTTTCAGCAGGAATTTCTTCCTCTTGCTATCAGCCATGTTCCCTCTGATTTTGATACTGACCTGTCCAGTTTTCAAATATACTTCAGATGGAATGGTACACCGGATCCCACTCCTGCTCTATGCATCCCTGATTCTTTAGAATTTATGGGAAAACTACACAGTCTGGGCTGGTCTGGAATAATGAGCAGCAACAGAGAATTAGCTCTTGCAGCCAGGCATACCATCTGTTCTGCTCTTGGTGTTGAACCTCCCTGTCCTGATTCCATGGTTGGCTCAATGGCAGCTATTCCACTTTTGGGATACAGTCCCTGCATTTCCAGAGTACCTGGTGAAATGGACCCTCTTCAGAAATGGCTGAGGTGTGAGAAGGGAATTGTTGTACCGGTTACAGCTGTATGTAATGATGCTCAAAGATGTGTTCGAATCTCCGCTCAGCAATACAATTTTCCTGAGCAGTATCACTATCTGGCAGAGTCTCTTGTTCAGTTCAGAGAGAACAAATACAAACAAGTGGTTTTGCCGGGGAAGTGACCTTCTTCTGTAATTACCTATATTTGCCATGTAAAGAAAGGAGGTACCTTTGAG
>JAOZRM010000089.1 GCA_029940175.1 Candidatus Sabulitectum sp.
ATCTGGTTATTGCACAGAATGCTAAGCAACATCATGCTGAAATCTATACGCTTGATAGTCATTTTGCGATGATGAAGAATATACTGGAACTGGAACTCACCATTTAACCTGATCTTGCGGGAGTTCGCTGTTAGACATAATGGTTGAACCACCATCTCCGATAGGGTAGTTTACCCTTTGTCGGAATCTTTAACCGGAAAGGGTGGTTCAGAATGTTTATACGTTACGTTGGTCTCGATGTCCATAAGGACAGTATAGCCATTGCGGTAGCAGAAGATGATCAGGAAAAAGTACCACGGCAAATCCAGAGAACAAGAAACGTTTACAGTTCATAATGTATCTTCCCTTTGCTAAAGTGTCATTGTTTCAAGGAAGAGCTGTTTTGTCATGCATCTTCCGTTGTATTTTTATTTAATTTATCGTGCTTGTTCTTATACATTATACTGTCTGCCAGGCCAAGAACCTCGTCGATTGTCTCTTTTGCATCAGGAGTCCAGAAGGCGTGTCCCATGGACACTGTAACGTTCTCTCCATTGTTCATGTGTAATCCGGGAGATCTTTCTATTGCCAGATTGATTCGGCTTTCAACTCGATGGCAATGGTCTCTTGTCATCCTTGTGAGAATTATCAGGAACTCGTCTCCACCGTATCTCAGCACTGTGTCAGTTTTTCTCAGAGCATTCTCAAGAATTTTTGCAACCTCGCGAAGAACGTCATCTCCTGTCTGATGGCCATAAATATCATTTACCAGTTTAAATTTATCCACATCCACCATTATGAAGCCGATGGATGAACCAAGCCTTCTGGCTCTTTGCTCCTCTAATTCAATAATCCTGTTGAAATAATTTCTGTTGTGTATACCAGTGAGAGGATCATGAAGGGCCTGACTGATCAGCTGGTGCTGAAGAGCAATTCTCCTTAACGCCTGTTGGGTGTATCCAAGAAGCAATTCAGTGATTCTTGTATCAATGTTTCCAAACACGTTGTTGCTTCTGGAGATTATCTGGAATACTGCCTTGTCGCTTAGTCTGAAACAGGCTCCTGAATTTCCTGCAGGACAGAAATCCTCTACCACATCTCTTGCACTGAAATAGCACGGGCTTACCGTACTGAGAGTCAGTTCAACCATGCCCGGATTACACACTTTGCTGCAGTCAAAATCCTCTCTACCCGACGAAGCCACCTGCTTCATCTCCTGACCGTCTTGAATGAAAACAGAACTGCATGCACCGTTCAATACAGATTGTCCAGCTTCAGTGCATGTTCGGTAAATCTCTCCTGTCGAGCGGCATTGCTGGAGTTTGGCTGCAACATGATGAAGCTTTTCTATTCTATCTCTTGCGAGAGATAAATTCTCTCTGTCTTTTTTCGTTTCAGAAATGTCAACAATGCATCCCACGCAGAAATCAGGTTCATCTCCTGCCATGGGATGGGCCTTGCCGTGTTCCATTACCCACTGAGTGCCACCGGTGCTGTTTTTTATCCTGTAAGTAATGCTGTAATCTTTTCTGTCCAGTAATGATCCGTGGATTGCCTCAAGAACCATACTCCTGTCTTCATCAAGAATAATTGTGGAATAAGGTCTTGTTTTTGAGAGAAGCTCAATTTCAGAGAATCCTGCAAATGATGCTGACCCCGGGGCAATGAATTCCATTGTTCTATCGTCGTCAATTCTTGCATGGAAGAACATACCCGTATGAAGTCCTGGATAAGGACATTCTCTGAAGACATTTCTGGTAACAACGTCGGCAGTTGTCTGAGCCTGGGAATTCGGAGTTCTGTAAATTCTGTATCCGATCTCAGCTGGTGTTGCTCCTGGTTCAGGTGGCGTACAAATCAATGAAACTGTTTGAATACTCTCATCTTTCTTTCTTCTTGTGGTTCTCAGACAGAGAATTCGGCCTGCCTTCTGCATTGCGTTTATGTACGCTGCTTCAGGTTTTATTGCTTTTGGTATCAGTAATTCTGAGACATTGCTTCCTGAAATTTCCTCGGATGTCCAGCCGAATTCAGAGTGAAATGCAGTATTGGCTCTAACAATTTCACCGGAAGCGGTTGAATAGAGAGAAGGCTCACAGGAGGTTTCAAAAGCGTTTTTCAAGAGCTCTTTGTCACTGCAGTTATCTGTAGTTCTCTGTCTTGAATTTTCCGGGATCTGTTTGAATATGAAACAGACCAGTCTGTCACTGGAATCTGTAACGATTTGAACAGCCACCTGAAACACCCGTATTAGTGTGCCATCGCTGTTCTTCTTTATTGTTTCCAGAAAGACAGGTTTGCCGGTAACTGCTGTTTCAAAAACACACTGGGATTCGGGCAGAAAAGGAGATGGTGTTATCAGTTCGTCAAAGTCACTCCCTGCACAGTCTGTGGCGGTATGTTTGAACAAAACAGAAAAGCGGGAGTTGATCTGCAGGATCTGCCTGTTTGTATCGCATACAGCAATGGCTCCGGTAGATACATCCCACAGCATTCTCAGATAGGAGGATTCGATATCCAGCACCGACTCACTGTTATTACTACTCACAGAAGAACCTCCAGTTAACCCCTCGGTTTAAAACTTTGAACTCCCTCAGTTCCACGATCAGGCACATCCGGTTCCCCCAATAAGATCAATCTTGCTGAGAAACTGAGAAACTTTGCTTTATAACGACCATGTCTACCCAGATAATGTAAAAAAGTTGTGTTAGACTCAAGCCCCTGCATGGTGAAGTCATAGTGTCTTGCTGATCTGGAAATACTCCGCAGAAAAATGCATCCCATTATCGAACCGTATTTACTGTTATTTTCAAGGTTTACAGCCAGTGCAGCAAAGCATTTTGCTGCTGCAAGCATGTCTAAAGACAACATGGGAGATGGATAAGAGCACACAAGAAACCTGGAGCCATCTGCGAGGAGAACACTGTATCTTGAGTTTTCTCCGGTTGCGTCAGCGGTTTCTTCCGCTGGGGTTGACGGATTTCTCCAGGATGGAATTCCGTTGGATCTCAGCCACTTTCTGACCATGGATTCCCGGCAGAGTTTGTGATACACAGACAAGTTACCTCGGGACTCTTTCCGAAGCTTTCTGATTTTTTTTTCTGTAAGTGTAATTTGTCGCATGGTACTTCTTTCTGCCGGTTCCATTAGTGAATATCAGGCCGTTGATGGTGCTTAGTCAATGAGATTTGCATTTCGGTGGATAGTTGGCTAAATTAGCATTCACTTATAAGCTGGAATTGATGTTTTTATAGTTTTACAGTTATTCCCGAAAAGGGGCAGTAATGGACAAGAGAACCCCGCTTTACGAGAAACATGTCGCACTTGGTGCTACTATACAATCCTTTGCCGGATACATGATGCCCATCAAGTACGATACGATTCAGAAAGAACACATGGCTGTTAGAGAGAGTGTCGGTGTTTTTGATCTGACACACATGGGTGAATTCAGAGTAACTGGCAAGGACTCCATGGCATTTCTCGACAAGCTTCTTACAAACGATGCAAGTGTTGATGCTGGCAAAGCCTACTACTCCACAATGTGTTATCCTGACGGTGGAATTGTTGATGATCTCATTGTTTACAGGATTGGTGACCAGGAATATCTAATGGTTGTTAATGCAGCCAATCTGGATAAGGACTGGGCCTGGGTACAGAGTCACCTTCAGGGCTTTGATGTAAAAGTGGAGAATGAAAGCGATGAGACTGCTCTGGTTGCAATTCAGGGACCCAGGGCACAGCAAGTCTGCGCAAAACTCACCGATGTAGATCTGGATGGTATCGGTTACTACGAGCACTCAACGGATAAATTTGCAGGGGTTGATTCCCTGATCGCAAGAACAGGTTACACCGGTGAAGACGGCTTCGAGATCTACATGAAGTATCCGGATGCTGAAACCGTGTGGGATGCGGTTGTCAAGGCTGGAGAAGAATTCGGTATTACTGCAGTAGGGCTTGCTGCCAGAGATACACTTCGTCTTGAAGTTGGATACCCTCTTTACGGCAACGATATTGATCACAGCACCACTCCGATCGAAGCAAAGCTTGGCTGGGTTGTTAAGTTGAAGACTGACAAGCCATTTATTGCCAGGGAGATTCTTGAACAGCAGAAGGTTGAGAAACCTGGAAGATATCTGGTAGGCATGAAGGTTATTGGAAAAGGCTTTCCCAGACACGGTACTCCTCTGTTCAGCGGCGACAGAAAGGTAGGCATTGTTACAAGCGGTTCTATCGCTCCTGCACTCGGGCAGGCTGTGTGCCTTGGATATGTTGAACGGGGTTTTCAGAAGAGGGGAAACGAGCTTGAGGCGGAAGTCAGAGGTAAGCGGATTCCTATTAAAATAGTGAAAATACCCTTCTACACAGAAGGCAGCCGTAAGTAATTTGAATCAATAATCGAAGGAGATGAAAGATGAGCAATATTCCAGAGAATGTACGCTATACAGAAACTCATGAGTGGGTACGCAAAGATGGAGACAAGTTTGTAATCGGGCTTACCGACCATGCTCAGCACGAGATGGGTGAGATTGTTATGGCAGAACTTCCTGAAGTTGGGGCAGAAGCCACAAAGGGAGATGCCATGGGCGGTCTGGAGGCAGTTAAAACCGCTGAAGACTTTTATGCTCCCCTTGATGGAGAGATCGCAGCTGTTAACGAAGAGCTTGAATCCAACCCGGCACTGATCAACGAAGATCCTTTTGCCGGTGGATGGCTTTTCGCAATCAAGGCTTCTGATGATTCTCAGTTTGACGGACTTCTCACTGCAGAAGAGTACAAGACTCACATAGGAGAGTAATTCCATGAGCACATTCGTTCCCAACGGAAAGGCGCAACGGGAGCAGATGCTTGATGTTATCGGAGTAGAGAGGTTTGAATATCTTCTTTCTCCAATTCCAGATAGTGTTCAACTCAAGGGTGAGCTTGATCTGCCTCTGCCTGCAAGCGAACTGGAGCTAGTGAAAGAATTCAAGGGATTTGCGGCACAGAACAGTTCTGCGGATCTTGTATGTTTTCGCGGAGCGGGAGCCTACGATCACTACATTCCTGCTGCAATTGATAACATTCTTACAAGAAGTGAATTCTTTACAGCATACACACCATATCAGGCTGAAGTCAGCCAGGGTACTCTGCAGGCCATCTTCGAGTACCAGACAATGATTGCACGGCTTACAGGATGTGATGCTGCAAACGCCTGTATGTACGATGGTTCATCTGCGGTTGCTGAAGCTGCTCTTATGGCTGTCAGAGCTACCCGCAAGAAGAGAATTCTTGTTTCAGGTGCCCTGAATCCAAGAACAATAGATGTTATACATACCTATATGGATAACGGCGACTTTGAGATCAACGAGGTGCCATTCGGTCCGGACGGGTTGATTGACCTTGAAGCTACTGAACAGCTTGCAGAGGGTGGAGTTGCGGCTCTGGTGCTGCAGTACCCCAACTACTTCGGTTCCATTGAGGATGTTCAGGCAGCAGCAGATCTTGTTCACAAGCACAAGGGGCTGCTTGTGGTCGCTGCGGACCCCATTGCACTCGGTGTTATTGAGGCTCCCGGCAGACAAGGAGCTGATGTGGTTGTGGGAGAGGGTCAGCCAATGGGAGTCGCCATGAGTTATGGCGGTCCTTATGTGGGATTCATGGCTGCAAATTCCAAATTTCTTAGAAAAATGCCTGGAAGAATTGTTGGCAGAACCGAGGACAGGGCTGGTAATACCGGTTATGTTCTTACTCTGCAAACCAGGGAACAGCACATAAAGAGGGCCAAAGCTACCAGTAACATCTGCTCAAATGAAGCTTTGATGGCCCTGGCGAATGTGATCTATCTTACACTTACCGGAGAAACAGGATTCACTGAAATTGCTAAGCAGTGCTGGCATAAATCTCATTACCTCAACAGCAGGTTGCTTGAGATTGATGGAGTCACTGATGTTTTTCAGGCTCCATTCTGCCGGGAGTTTGTGGTGAATCTTCCTGTTTCAGCTGAAGATGCAGCTGCTTACATGGAGAAAAAGGGATATCTTGCAGGGCTTCCAATTCCCGGTCTTGGTGAAGGGGCAATGATGCTTACTGCCACAGAGAAACGCACCAGAGAAGAAATTGACAGTTTTGTGGATCTTCTCAAGCAGTATATCAAGGGGGCAAAGTAATGGAAAAGACCATATTTCACTACAGCAGTCCCGGTAGGATTGGAGCATCGCTTCCTGTACTTGACGTACCGGAGACTGCTGTTCCTGTCCAGTATAAAAGAAAAGATCCTATGGGTCTTCCGGA
Source organism: Candidatus Sabulitectum sp. (assembly GCA_029940175.1). GTDB lineage: Bacteria > Fermentibacterota > Fermentibacteria > Fermentibacterales > JCC-6 > Sabulitectum. The sequence goes on from JAOZRM010000089.1 coordinate 6,250, forward strand.
AGTAACAGAGGGCCAGGCAATGCGCCATTTTGTGCGTCTCTCCACCATGAATTTCAATATAGAGAAGGGTCTTTACCCTCTTGGTTCCTGCACCATGAAGTACAATCCCAGATTACACGAATTTCTTGCCAGGATCGAGGGTCTTGCAGCGGTGCACCCGCTGTCCAGTGATTCTTCTGTTCAGGGAACTCTTGAGATCATGTACAAACTTGGTGAATCCCTTTGTGAGATAACCGGTTTTGAAGCAACTACACTCCAGCCTGCAGCAGGAGCCCAAGGCGAGTTTGCCGGACTTATGCTTATTAAAAAATGGCAGGAGGAGAGAGGTGAAGGGCACAGGAATGAAGTTCTTATGCCGGACTCCGCCCACGGTACCAATCCTGCAACAAGCACCCTGGCAGGGCTGAAGGTGATCAGTGTTAATTCTGATCAGCACGGCAGGGTTGATGTTGAGGATCTGAGGAGCAAAGCAGGGGAAAATACCTGTGCTTTCATGCTTACAAATCCCAACACCCTTGGTATATTCGAAAGCAATATTGAAGAGATAACAAAAATAGTCCATGATGCCGGTGGTTTGAACTACATGGATGGCGCCAATATGAACGCATTACTGGGTATCGCAAGACCTGGTGACATGGGCTTTGATGTCTGTCACCTTAATTTGCACAAAACCTTCAGCACTCCTCATGGTGGCGGAGGACCCGGTTCCGGGGTTGTATGCTGTTCAGAACTGCTCAGGCCATTTCTTCCAGCTTCAACTGTGGAGAAAACCGAGGATGGATACAAGCTCAGGGATCGCATGGGGAAATCAATCGGAAGATTACTGGCTTTCCATGGGAATGTTGGAGTATTGTACAAAGCCTATGCATACATTAGAACACTTGGGCCAAAGGGGCTCAGAGAAGTTTCTGAGGTTGCCCTGATAAACGCAAACTACATGAAAGCAAGGATCAAGCCATACTATCCGGTACCCAATGATGACGGACCATGCATGCACGAGTTTGTTGCAAGCGGCTCGGTGATGGCTGACAAGGGAGTGAAAACCCTGGACATCGCCAAGCGTCTTCTGGATTACGGTTTTCATGCCCCGACGATCTACTTTCCCCTGATAGTTAAAGAAGCTCTTATGATTGAGCCAACAGAGACTGAGAGTCTTGAGAGTATTGACAAATTTATTGATGCGATGATAGCTATCGCTGAAGAGATAGATTTGAAGCCGCATCTCGTGACCGATGCTCCCGTCAATACGCCTGTTCTCAGGCTGGATGAGGTTAAAGCAGTGAAAGATCTGTGTCTGGTGGAGCCACTTGGACAGTAGTAACAGTACCGGTGAACTGATCGGAATGGAGACGCTTGAATGGGTTTCTTTTCCCATGAAAGAGCGTCCGAAGGCAACAGTTGCACTGATCCTGATTATGCTTGTTTCATCTTTTGCGGCTTCAGCCATGATGGGCAACGTGTGGTGGGGAATAATTGGGCTTGCTCTTCTATTCCTCTCAATGTGGAGTTACTTTCTACCGGTGAATTTCATTATGGATTCCGAAGGTGTGAGGAAGAAATCTCCCTTTGGAACAGAAGTAAGAAAATGGCGAGAGGTTAGAAGTATAGTTCCGGACGCAAATGGAGTTTTGTTGAGCCCCTTCAAGGAGCCAACCAGACTTGCTAAATTCAGAGGGCTGGGTGTTCAGTTCTCTGGCAACAGGGAGGAAGTGCTTGAGTTTATTCGGGCCAGGATTGGATCCTGAGGATTTCAATTCAGATACCCCTGAAGACTATGACGACCTGGCCAGGCGAATAGCCCGTAAGATTGTCGAAAGGGATCTGACCGTACCTGCAGTTATTTTTCTGGAGTCCATTAAGCCGGTTTCGTTTCTGGGCAGCCAGATGCTTGTGTTTGCAAATCCGATAATTTCCCTTCTGGTTCAGTCAGGAGATTACTACAGATTTGTTCGCATGATAGAGGATCGTGAAAACGTAGAGAAACTTACAGTAGCAATAGAGGAAGAAAATGCACTGGTTACCAAGCAGAGACGGAAGGAAAAGCAGGAGAGGCGAAAGAATCGCAAGAGCTTTTTCAAGAACCTGTTCCGCCGAAGCAAGGATTAACCGGATACAAACAAGTGAAGGGAGAAGCAGTGGCCGCTGACAAAATACAGACTATTTTAGCCACCGACTGCGGTAGTACTACCACTAAATCAATACTCATTGAGTACAGTGAAGAGGCTGGTCGGTATCGTCTTGCCCGTCGAGGGGAAGCTCCAACAACGGTTGAAGCACCAGCGGAGGATGTAACCAAGGGCGTTCTTAACGCAGTTGGTGAGATAGAGGATCTTGAGAGCCGCAGATTTCTCAAACCGGATGAGAGTGGTGTTCATGTAAGAGAAGGCTCCGGTGACGGAGTTGATCTGTACGTATCTACCTCATCTGCAGGTGGCGGTCTTCAGATGACTGTTGCCGGTGTAGTGAAGTCTATGACCGGTGAAAGTGCCCAGAGAGCAGCTCTAGGTGCAGGAGCCATTGTTATGGATATTGTAGCCTCAAATGACAGAAGACTTCCACACGAGAAAGTTGAGGATATCAGAAGGCTCAGGCCGGATATGATCCTTCTTTCCGGTGGTATCGATGGTGGAACCATCGACCATGTTGTTGAGCTTGCTGAAATCATCAGGGCTGCTGATCCCAAGCCCAGGTTCGGTGTCGGGTTCAAACTTCCTGTAATTTATGCTGGAAACAAGGATGCAGCAGGAGCTGTGAAGAAAGAACTTGGAACTATCGTTGAATTGAAGATTGTAGACAATCTTCGTCCGGTACTTGAGAGAGAAAACCTTGGACCTGCCAGAGATCTTATCCATGAACTTTTCATGGAGCATGTGATGGCTCAGGCCCCAGGTTATGCGCACCTCATGGAGTGGACAGGGCGTTTTGAGGATGGTAAGTGGAAAAATGTTCCCATCATGCCCACCCCCGGAGCCGTTGGCAAGCTCATTGAGAGAGTTGCCAAGATGGAAGATATTCACGTTATGGGTGTGGATATAGGTGGAGCTACCACAGATGTATTCAGTGTGTTTGACAGTAGCGGAGAACCGGTTTTCAATCGAACAGTAAGTGCGAATCTCGGAATGAGCTATTCCATCAGCAACGTGCTTGCCAGTGCCGGTATGGATAATGTAATGCGCTGGGTTCCATTCCATGTTGATGAGGCAGATCTCAGAAACAGGATCAGGAACAAGATGATCCGCCCTACTACAATTCCTCAGGAGCTTGAGGAGCTGATCATAGAGCAGGCAATTGCTCGAGAAGCCCTTCGTCTTGCGCTGGTTCAGCACAAGGATCTTGCAACCGGGCTTAAAGGTGTTGCCCAGGAGAGAACCATTGGTGACGCATTTGAGCAGACCCAGACCGGTGCCACTCTCGTTAATATGATGGACCTGAACCTTCTTATTGGTTCCGGAGGCGTACTAAGCCATGCCCCCAGAAGAAGCCAGACTGCCCTTATGCTTATAGACAGTTTCCTTCCCGAGGGTGTTACCATGCTGGCAGTGGATTCCATCTTCATGATGCCTCACCTTGGAGTACTTAGTGAAGTGCATCCGCAGGCTGCAGTTGATGTGTTCAACAATGACTGTCTTATCAAGCTCGGGCACTGTGTAGCGCCTTCCGGTTCTTTCAAAAAGGCAGCACATCTTGCAACTGTTTCCATGGTTATGCCAGACGGAAAAACTGTTGAAGAGAAAATCATTCCAGGTGAGATGAAGCACATAGTTCTTGGTGCTGGAGAGAAAGCAAAAGCTGTTATCACTCCAATCAAGGGCATCGATATCGGTAATGGCCCGGGCGAAGTCTGGGAAGGTGAACTTGAAGGTGGCGTGGTTGGTCTTGTTCTTGACGGACGAGGAAGACACCCCTTTAATCTTCCGGAAGGTGATGCTGAACGGGTAAAAATGCTCCAGACCTGGTCACAGGTGCTGGACACTTATCCAGAGCGCTTCCTTACCATGGGAGGTGGTAAATAATGGCATTCGCATACACACCAGGCTTAAGAGTAGCCGACGTTGCAGATGTAGCAAAGACTCGCAGACTTCCCCTGAAGGGTGAGGTTCTTGTAAATACCGGAGATGTTGTCAAGGCGGAAACTATTGTTGCCCGTACTGAACTTCCGGGAAATGTAAAAATGTTTAACATCGCCAATATGCTTGGCGTACCTCCTTCTGATATTCCTGAACTTCTGCTTAAGAAAGAAGGAGAACCCATTGACGCCCAGGAGCCTCTGGCTCAAAGCAAGGGTCTTTTCGGCAAGTACTTCAAGAGTACTGTAAAAAGTCCTATCGCAGGAGTATTTGAGAGTTTCAACGAGATCACCGGCCAGGCGGTCCTTCGCGAGCCTCCGATTCCAGTTGAAATAGACGGATACGTTAATGGAAAAGTGATTGAAGTTCTTCCCGGTGAAGGTGTTGTTGTTGAGACACACTGCACTTTTGTTCAGGGTATTTTCGGAATAGGCGGTGAGGTTCGCGGTGAGCTGAAGAGGGTTTGTTCAAAACCTGATGAAGAGATCACTGCAGACAAGATCACACCGGACTGCAAAGGTAAGATCCTCATTGGAGGAAACTACATCAGTCATGCTGTTCTTAAGAAAGCCATAGCCACAGGAGTTCATGCTGTTGTCGTTGGTGGTTTTGATGACCAGGATCTTAAGAATCTTCTTGGATTCGACCTTGGCGTGGCCATAACAGGTCATGAGAAGCTTGGTATTACTCTGATCCTCACCGAGGGATTCGGTAAAATGACAATGGCAGAGGGCACCTTTGACCTTCTAAGCAAGCGTGAAGGTATGACTGCCAGCGTAAACGGGGCAACTCAGATCCGTGCCGGTGTTATGCGCCCGGAGATTGTTGTTCCCCTTACTGAAGAAGCCATGAGCGACCAGACCAGCACAAGGCAGGCAGGCGCCATGGACATTGGAAGCTCCATCCGCTGTATCCGCTCTCCATTCTTTGGAATGATAGGAACAGTGGCTGCCCTTCCTCCAGAGCTTCAAGTTGTGGATTCCGAAGCAAAAGTAAGGGTTCTCCAGGTCGAATTCGATAATGGCAAGAAGTACACTGTACCGAGAGCCAATGTGGAGTTGATCGAGGGATAACTTCAGATTAAGAATTAGATAAAGGGTAACGAAAGGGGGCGCAGCGCGCCCCCTTTCATCTACTCCGGGTTTCCCAGAATAATTTTTATTGCGCCAAAAGTAGCCTGATCCAGATTCAATGCATTTCCGGTGAGGAGCAGATGGATCATATTGTTTTGATGTGCCCCTGATGTACCTGTAGGAGAATAACCCATCACAGCGCGATTGGTTGCTGTGCTCCAAACGTAGTTGTGCATACCGCTTGAGCCGCCGGTAAAAAGAAATTCCAGCAGCAGGTGGTGGTCAGCTTCATAAAGGAACGGCGTATCCAGCTGAATAATGCACCATTCCTCAGGTTCAGCCGTGTACAAAATACTGTCTTCCTGAAGAACCAGTGTTCTGGTTCCTGGAAGATAATTGTCTTCATAAACAGTACTCAGGTTCACGTTGTCTGTGAGCCCCATGTAAACTTCAAAACCAGTCAGGGTGAGATTGTTATCAAAGCCGTAGTTTTTGAAAGCGAAGGCATTGATGTTCATCCCGGTATTGATCTCTTCAGAATACGCTACAACCATGTAACGCAAAGGGCAGAG
>JAOZRM010000090.1 GCA_029940175.1 Candidatus Sabulitectum sp.
ACTGGCAAAGGAAACTTCTATCTCAGATTCCCTGGAAGCAGAGCGTGGCCGGAAATAGTCCCCTGGGTAGACAGCCCGACTCTTGCCAGAGAACTTGATCTTGAAGAAAAACACATTTCAAGAATGAGGGTCCACACCGTCGATATGATGAACAGACGGATCCGCGAAGACGGTGGACTGGTAGCCGTGATGATGAGCCATTTTTATCAGAGCAGGCGAATCGTTCAGATCGTAAGCAGACTTGGTGATGAATTTCCCGCAAAACGAATCGTGATGATCGCAGGTCCATCATGCAGCGGAAAGACCACTTTCACAAGAATGCTTGCAACATATCTCCGGGCAGAGGGATTCAGAACAAGAATGATAAGTGTGGACAACTACTTCAGGAACCGGTCTGAAACACCAAAGAACAAAGATGGAAGCTATGATTTTGAGTGCATCGGTGCTCTCAACACTGAGCTTTTTGGTGATCATATCAGGAAGCTTTTGAATGGTGAGACTGTAAAACTGCCTGAGTTCAATTTTCATACCGGTGTCAGAGAGGATGATGTTACACCTATGACACTGGGCATCAATGAATTCCTGCTTATAGAAGGAATCCACGGATTGAATGACAGCCTGACCCCCGGAGTGAATGCTTCCGATAAGTTTAAAATCTACATCAGTGCTCTCACCACACTGAATATTGATCGATTGACCAGAATGTCCACATCAGACGGCAGGCTTCTTCGGAGAATTGTCAGAGACAGTTTCCGGAGGGGATATTCTGCAACAGACACAATTCTTGGCTGGCCCAGTGTGAGACGCGGTGAGCGAATGAATATTTTCCCATTCCAGGAACAAGCGGATATGATGTTTAACTCAGCACTACCATATGAGCTTCCTGTACTAAAGCCGTACCTTGTTCCATTGCTTGAGGAAGTTGAAGAGAATTCCGGAGCATTCAGCGACGCTGACAGGCTTTTGAGACTTCTTGATTGCGTAGAACCAATCAATGAAAGCGTTGTACCCAGATTGAGTATTTTGAGAGAATTCATAGATGGTCTGTTACTTGATTGGAGTGAATAATGCACATAATTTTGATCCTGTTCGCCATGTACAGTCCCAGATTCAGTCCCATGGTTCTTACCAGACCACTTACTCCAGCCCTTCAACCTCTTTATCAGGAATTTGACCTTGAGCCTGTTGATGTGCTTCACTACGACCTGTCTATTGATATTGATCGAGTTACTGAGACCATTGATGCAACAACAGAAGTCACTCTTGTACCAACCGAGAACAATCTCACGGACTTCAAATTGTACCTGAAATCGCTTACCGTGTCACATGTTACAGGTGCCTCATCATTCAGTCAAGCGGGAGATTCTCTTTTCATTACTCTGCCGACGCCGGCCTCAACCTCTGATACAATCCAGCTGGTCATCGATTACTCTGGAACTCCCCCGTCTGAATCATGGGGAGGGTTTCATTTCCATCCATACGTGACCTATCACATGGGAGTTGGTTTTGTGAGTGATCCATCCATGGGCAAATACATGTTTCCATGTCATGACAGACCCTCGGATAAGGCGTCATTCGATTTCCATATTACAGTTCCCGACACCCTCTATGCAGTAGCAAACGGGGATTCCGCAGGGGTAACGGACAACATGGACGGAACCCTTACCTACCACTGGACACTGGATCAACCCATGTCGACTTACCTTGCCGCCATCAGCGTTGCCGATTACACGGTACTGCACGATTCCACCGATTCCAGAATCTATTACTATGTTTATTCCTGGGATGTTGATGATGCATTGGGATCTTTTGCAAATGTAGATCTGATGTTGGCTCAGTTCGAGAGTGTATACAGTTCCTATCCTTGGGACTGCAAGTTCAGCTATGTGCAGACCCCCACAGGAGATATGGAACATCTGTCACAGGTTTACCATATTGCATCAGCAATAAATGGAAGCACATACTACGACTGGCTTCTTGCTCACGAGATGTCCCACATGTGGTGGGGAAATTGCGTGACTGAGAGATACTGGACAGATGTCTGGCTGTCTGAGAGCTTTGCTACTTACAGTGAAGCTATATGGATGGAAAGCTATGGAGAGATCGAGTATCTGGATTATGTGGTGAACAACATAATGAAGCCATACCTGAACAGTGGAGAGCTGTTTCCCATAGTCGGCGCAGAAACACCTGCTGAATTGTGGAGCAACACAACCTACGAGAAGGGTGCTTCAGTACTTCACATGCTGCGACAGATCATGGGAGATACTGCATTCTTCGCTGGATATGACACCTATTTTGATCATCACAAGTATACGATAGCTCATACCGTTGATTTTATTGACCACATGGAAGGTCAGTACGGTGAGCTGGACTGGTTCTTCGATCCCTGGGTTTATGGAGAGGGGTACCCTATCTACGACATCACAAGTTCATGGGTACAACAGGGATCCCAATGGCAGCTTACTGTCAACATTGGCCAGATGCAGACTGTGAGTAATTTTTTCACAATGCCCGTTGAGTTCCTGGTGGAGGGAACCGCCTCAGATTCACTGATTACATTTTTCAACGATGTTCCAGATCAGGAGGAGATATTTCTTCTTCCATTTGAACCTGTTTCAGTAGAATTCGATCCAGGCAGCAAAATACTCAGCACTGCGGTGCTTGGAGTAGAGGAGCAGACCTACCCTCCCATAGGAGGCGTTGGTACAATGTATCTTGGTCCCAATCCAGCCTCTGAGAATTGCACTATTAACTGGCTGGGAACCGGAGATATGTTTCTGAACGTATGCATCTATGATCTTTCAGGTAGAATTGTTCAGAGCAGAACACTGGAACCGTCAATGAGAACACTTGACCTGAGCGGTATTCCCGCAGGAACATATCTTGTAGATGCAGTTGCAACAGGTAACGTAAGACAAACTGCCAGACTGGTGATTCTTTAGAACTTACGATTATCTGTGTTACGCTGCCGATTTTGTTTATGTTGCGTTATTGGAGGTGCAGGGATGAAAAAGGGATTTACACTGATTGAATTGATGGTGGTTGTGGTTATTATCGGCATTCTTGCCGCAATTGCCATTCCCAAATTTCAGGATGTTTCTGCCGGTGCCAAGAGAGCGGCATGCAGATCGAATCAGAGGCATGTGGTTGAGGGGCTGAACGTTTACTTTGCTGATAACGGAGAGTACCCTGTAATTAACAGATCTGTCTGGGTTGATTACTATCTTGACGGTTATGTGCCGCAGAATCTCAGATGCCAGGAGGGCAATGGTAAATATGCCTTTCAGGTGTACAAACCCTGGAACAGAGATACCTACCAGATTTGTTCCTGGGCCTCCGACAGTGATTGCTGGCCGGTTCACGGTTACATCTGGAACGGTAGATTTTACTGGAATCAACAGTAAAACAAAGAAAGATCCCGGCTGAGCCGGGATCTTCTGCTACCGGTGATCTATTCTACTTCAAGTTGCCATACTTTCTGGAATCCTTCTTCCGGATCTTCAGCATATGCAAGGATTTTGCCATTACTGAAGTTGAAGTTCCAGGAATGCCCGTCAGCCTGCTCGCCTTCCAGAACAACTTTATGAAGATACTCACCTGAGGAATTGAATACCTCGAATGTGGGTTGTGCCGGTCCTCCAAGAAGAACCCAGAGGTTTCCCTCTGTGTCTGTTTCGATTCCCCTGATCATCGGCTTGTACGGGGCTGCTTCAAGGGTGGGGATTACTTCTGCATCATCCATGGCTATGGCCTTCGCAACAAGAACAAGTCTTTCCGTCTCCAGTTCTTCCGTATTCCTTTCCACAGGCTCCAGATCAAGTTCTATCGTGTAGAGTTCCGCCCCGGTTAGATCGTATGCGTATACAATTGCCTCTTCAGTTGACCTGGGGGCTATGTAGAACCTGCCGGAGAAGTCACAGGCAAGATCGAATCCGAACCATACCAGGCTGATAATTCCGCTCATATCCTGAGGATCGAAAGGTATGTGTTCTTCATGGAAAACAACCAGTGGTTCTTCAACTCCGATTTCATTCAGGGTGATCTGAATCAAAATCATAGGTTCGTCGTTTACAACTTCGATATCAAGGAACTTTCTCATGTAGGTTTTTTCCCCGGCACCTTCAAGACAGGTTGGAGGAGAACCAAACGAAGGTTCGGATCCGATCCATTCACCGGTGAAATAGTCAAATGCATGAATGCCCAGTGTTTCTGATCCATCACCGGTAAGGATAAGTGTACCGTCCTCTGTAATTGTAAGGAAAGCTGCACTTACCAGTTCACCGGGACCATTTCCCTCACGGCTGATCTGTCTCAGGAATTCTCCCTGGGGTGAAAAGATCTTGATGCAGCATGCCGCTCTGTCCAGAACTGCTATGTTGCCGTCAGGACCTGTTACTATCCCCTCAATTGCACCAAACATCTGCGTAGAATCCCCAAGCTCTACACCCATGGAATCGGTTTTAAAGATGGTTACAGTTTCCACAGTGGTGTCGCCTGTGTCCAGGCTGTCTGCTTGAGGGTCAAGCTCTCCGCAACCTGCAATAAGCACCAAAGCTGTTGATAAGATCAGATATTTCATAAAGGTTTCCTTTCTGTTGGTCTTAGAAGCAGGACAAGTTGGTTGCCTCTTGTGTTACAATCATGACAATTAAGGATGAAGGTGGCACGCAAAAGGGGGAACGGCAGAGCCGTGCCCCCGGACTGGAATCGAGTACGATTACTTAAAGAATTCAGCGGTTGCAGCGAAGACAGAATCAGGTCTGTCTACTACCCGAGCCCCTGCATTCTCCAGAGCCTTCTTTTTGGCAGCATAGGTTTCGCTTTCGTTCCTGATCATTGCGCCAGCATGGCTCTGGGCCACTCCTGCCTCCGTGTATTTTCCTCCCAGGAACACAACTATCGGCTTCTTTATCTCCCCGTTCCTCATAGCAAGCGCCAGGTCGTTCTCCTGGGTGGTTCCTGTTTCTGCGTAGATGACCATCACCTTTGTCCTGGAATCGGCTTCAAAGGCCCTTGCAGCGTCTAGAAGGGTAATGCCTGGAACCGGGTCGCCTCCCACACAGAGAACAGCGGAAAGACCGGGAAAGTCCTCTCCCCACAGGGGGCCGAATGAACCATCAGGCCTGGGGCCTGGCAGGTTGGGGCGGCAGTGAAATGCAGCAAGCAGCTGGCTGAGCCCTCCGGATCTGCTGATCACTCCGACTTTGCCGGGAAGGTAGTTCTTTTTTGCCCAGGCGGCTTTGCCTCCGATGAGTCCAAAAAGGTATCCGGCTGTGTCCAGCATTCCAACAGTGTTGGGGCCAAGACATTTTGCACCGGTCTCGTGTGCTTTTTCTTTGATCTTTATAGAATCCTGAGTGGCAACCCCGTCTGCTGTGAGAACCAGGAATTTTATGCCGGCATCCATTGCATCAAAAGCGGCTTTCGCCACTGCCCCTGCAGGCACGAAGAAAACAGCGCTGTTTATCTCCGGATGGGCGGATACTGCATCTGACGCTGTGTTGTACACAGGTATACCGTCTACTTCCTGACCACCTTTACCAGGCGTTGTGCCAGCAACTATTTCCGTTCCAAATCCCCTCATCAGCCTTGATCTGCTCTTGCCCTGGCGACCGGTAATGCCGAACACCAGAACTTTCGGAGTATGGATGTCGCAGAGATATTTGAGTATTCCAGCCATTAGAGCACCTCCTCTGGGAGATCAAGCTCGATGGTGAGCTCCCCATTGCCCTCAAGAAGAGAAACCGTCTCACAAACAAGGCAGCCGATGCATTTTGCGTCAGAATTTGAAGTAATTCTGTTCTCGCTCCACTTAAGAAAGCCGGTGGGACACTCCTTTACACAGAGAGGTTCAGTGTTGTCAGGGTTCTTTTCCGGATGATAGACAAATCTTGCTGGTGGCATAACTACCTCAAAGGCTACTTCTCCAGCTTCAGGTGAGAATTGCTGTTTGATCCTGTGGTCAGTTGCAACATCACCGAGATGTTCCACCATGGCGTTGGGGAATATCTCAGGTCTGAAGGTCTTTATCTTTACAGGAAGAGCTTTCGACACAGTATCCATCAATTCTATTGCCTTTTCCTGATCGGTACCTCCGAAACGAAGCAGGCAGGGAAGAGGTGTTGATGATTCCTTGAGAGCTTTCCACACAGCAGAAGCCAGGTGATACTGGTTCTGGAATGCCATTCCGCTTCCGGTGAGGATGAGAACCTGTGCATCTGGCTGACTCATGATCGCCCTGAGGATACGATAGCTCTTGAATCCGCTGAGACCACCGGAGGTGTCACTTTCGTTGAGTGAAAAGATGTCATCTCTTCCACCGGTTGTCATTTCCCATAGCATTTTTCCGCCACCACCACAGAGATTGGTTGCAACTGCAATTGATCCTTCAGGGGCTTTTTCTCTTGAAGCACGAAAGAAACCGGTTCCAGCAGGGTCTGCGGCGTTGATGGCCTCAACAACTTTTTCCAGGGGTGTACTGTCATCCACAGTGCTCTCGGGAACTTTAAATAGTTCTGCATTCTTCTTTGAAACGGCGTGTTTCTCAAATTCCGCACGACAGTCCACAGCTATATGAGAACCGTCTTCAAGGACTGCTATGGGATTTGTTTCAAGTACAGTGAGCTTATACCCAATAAAGGTACTTGTCATCTTCTGCAAAAAATCCGCCAGTTCAGGAGAGTTAGGAATATCCTCCAGTTCTTTCTCAATATCACTTGCAGATGGAGGATTTAGAAGACTGAAATGTATTTTCGTCAAGGAATCTGTTCTTCCTTCAATTCCGGTTCCCCCGTCAGGGCTGAACAGAATCACTCCACCGGGCAGATTTTCTCCATCACCGAAATCAAGAAGGCATGCTGCATAGTACTCTTTTTTTATGTCTACAGCCTCAGCAGCAAGAACGCCCTGGCAGTTTTCTTCAGAAAGCAGTTCTGAAAGACCCTTAGAAATCTCATCTCTGGTTGATGCCCTTCTCACAAGGCCTCTTCCAGCTCTGCTGGTGGCTCCGGGAATCTGAGCTTTCAGAAATACAACAGGCTTGGGAATAACATCAGGCATCACGTTAAAGAATACCGCGGGGACAAGAGGAACACCATGATTTTCCAGTAGAACTCTGGTTTTATACTCGGGCAGAGCCGGCATGCTACTCTCCAGTTCTCTTCATTTTGAGAAGAAGTTTGTCGGTTCTCTTTACTCCTCTGGCCCAGTCCAGGGCCACGGGAACGTTGAGGGAATAAAGATAATTGTATTCGGGATAACAGGAAGCTGTACAGGCATTACAGGGAAGATCTCTTTTGCTGAGATTTAAGAATGCTTTTTCAAAACCCACTTCAAGAGCGTTCATTGCGCCTTCGTACTCTCCGATCAAAAGAGAACAGGGGTAAACGGTCCCATCAACATCGATATTGCAGTAGGCTCTGCCTGCCTTGCATGACGGGCCGTAAAAACGATCCTCGATTCTTGTTCTGGAGTAGTCCTCCCATCTCGAAGCTGCATTCAGGTAGTTATTGCTGAGAAGGATGGGGGCGCCTGCTTTTTTCATCTTAATGAGCTTCTTGAACGCTTTTGAGTACTCTTCAGCAGTGGGCATCATATCAGAGGTATTCCCACCGAGAGTATCGTTGTGATGAAGAGTCTGGAACGTTGTCATAAAGCCGAATTTCTCAGCAGTAGCCATGATCTCATCAAGAAGGTGAATGTTGTTTTTCGTGAGTACACTTATGGACCAGAGTCTGACCTTGCCGGAAGCGGCTTCAAATGCTGCCATTACTTTTTTCCAGCTGCCTTCTTCGCGGTTCCTGTCATGGGCTTCTTCCGGGCCGTCATAAGAAAGAACCAGGTGATCAATGTTGTCAAGTATCTCAGGTCTTGAAGGTATCAGATAGCCGTTGGAGTCCAGACTGACATACATTCCCAGTTCCCTTGCATATGCGCAGAGCTCAACTATGTCTGCTCTTGCAAGAGGCTCGCCGCCCCATACGCCGATACGCATTGTACCAGCTTCAGCCATCTGTCGGAAAATATCTTTCCACTGATCGGTTGAAATATCCGGTCTGCATCGTGACGGGATCTGGCAGTATGAGCATCTGCTGGGGCAGCGGTCTGTGACAGAAACCATTACATTCAACGGGATCTTTGCACCAAATCTGCATTTAAGGGCACCAATGCCCATTTTCGCCTGTCCGGCAAAATTCATTTTTCCTCCGGTTCACCAAGCCACTGAGGGCCGTAGGGAAGGCTCTTCTTCCATTGTTCAGCTTCTCTCTTCTGGCCGAATATGGAGTAAGAGAAATTGTACCAGCGCTTTGCACCGGCTTTCATTATACCAATGAAGGGGCCATCTTTCTGGGGCCCATGCTCTTTTCTTTTTCCTCTGATCCTTTTTTCCATCTTTGCGACAAAATTGGGTTCTGCAGGCTTGAAACTGAACGAAGGAACGTTTTCAAGCGGGGGGATGCACACATTCTCAATATTATTACAGGAACCAACCTGTCCGTTCCCCATTTGAATGCTGTCAACAGTGGCCGGATCTATACCCATGACTGCAGCAACAGAGAAATCAAGAGCTACAGGATCTGTTGACAGAGCAAGAAAATCTGTCTGTTTCGGAATACCGGGCTTCGGGCCATTGCCCTCAAGGCTTACTGTTCCATCTGCCAGAATGAACTTGACTGGGATTGCTTTGTTAACAGCAACTATGTAATCAGGAAGTTTGTAATGGTAGTTGTGTCTTCCATCATTAAGGCAGCCGTACAGGTGCTTCATTGCAACGGATATTACCGAGCGATAGTGTGTTTTTACCACCGGTACCGAAACAACAGGCATTCTGGTGCAGATCTCTGGAATCCCAAAGGTAAGTCCGTTAACAGTTACTTCAGTCCAGGGATTATCGCTGAAATTATGCCACTTGAGCCCCAGTCGATCCACAACTGCGTCCATTCGCTGAACTCGAAGGGCTTTTGATGCGTTGACCAGAATCTGACTCGATTCACCCAGATAGATCTGTCCGGTGTGTTCCTGAAGCCGCTTACACAGCGCCTCAACCACCCATGGAGACGTATTTACACCAGGGCGGAGATAGTCCCATGTGAGGTTTACTTTGATCAGTACATCTTCACCCGCAGGCAGCAGATCTCGCCATGGAAAACTGTCAAGAATTCTCCCTACTGCGCTGTCAACACCTGTATCAGTCGAAGTATAAAGTACCTTCATGATTCTCCTCTTTCAGTATCAATTGAACCGTTAATATACTATGGAATACACTGTGATTGTCCGATGTAGTTTAGCCAGGGGATTGACATCAAGACCCTGTTGAAGAATTATCCGGAGGGTGGTCGATTATCTTTTTCGATCAAAGACTCAGCACTGGTTGCTGAAAATTCAGGGAGGTTTGTTTTGAAAAAAGCACTTTTTATTCTCGTGATTGCTTGTGTTGCCGCATCATTTGCCGGTCGCCTTGAGATCACTAACGATACTGGAAGTTACAGCTTCTTCTACGTATATATCTCTCCTTCATCCTCCGATTCCTGGGGTGATGATATGCTGGGATCAAGTGAGACCATAAGCCCGGGTGATACACGCTCATTCCGTTTGAATAACGGTACATACGATGTCAAGATCATCGATGAAGATGATGATGAATACGTGTTCTGGAATGTGGGTGTCAGCGGTACTGTGGATATGTACGTCAGTCTCAGCGACCTTGGTGAACAGGACTGGGGAAGCAGTACTTCTGTTGGACCTTCCAGTGGAGACATGGCTCCAGTTACAATAGAGAACGATCTCGGCAGCTGGACGATCTGGTACATCTACGGTGATGCAAGTGATTCACCATGGGGTGACGACCGTCTCGGGTCAGACCTTCTTGATCCAGGTGAGACTATGACATTTTACGTGCCAGCCGGTGACTACTACGATTTCAAGGTTGTGGATGAGGATGACGATGTTTACACCATCTGGGAAGTATGGGTTGATTCAGATGGTTTCTACTGGAGTGTTGATCTCTCCGACATGGACTAATTCATTCCAGTTTTTTTAGGGGAGTCCGTTTCTACGGGCTCCCTTTTTTCATTGAAGCAGGGCAGATCTCCCGGAGTGTACAGACTGAGCAGAGAGGTTTTCGTGCATGGCATACCTGCCTGCCGTGTGTGATCATCCGGTGGCAGAACATGGTTTGTTCATCAGGTGGAATTATTTTTCTTAAATCCCTTTCGATCTTTTCAGGTGTTGTATTTTTCGATAATCCCAGCCTTACAGAGAGCCTTTTAACGTGAGTATCCACTGTGACGGAGGGTTGCTTAAAAATTTCACCCATTATGACATTTGCAGTTTTTCTTCCAACTCCCGGTATTTTTACCAACTCTGCTATTGTGTCTGGAAGCCCATTCTCCTCCAGAAAAGCTGCCGCCTTGATGATAAACCCTGTCTTATTCCTGAAAAGTCCAATTGTTTTCAGTAACTCTTCCACTTGATATCTCTCACCAAGAGCCAGGTCCCTGGTTGTTGGGTATTTCTTCCAGAGGGCAGGTGTTGCCCGGTTAACTGCTGCATCAGTGGTTTGAGCAGAGAGGATTGTGGCAACAACCAGTCTGTGTGGCATTCCCTGATATTCAAGCTGGCAGTTAGCATCAGGATAAAGCTTTTTCAGCTCTTCCAAAATGATGACCGTTCTTTCTTCCCTTTTCATTTACAATCCTTTGTGTAATAATCGCCGAATAATCACAACTTTTGAAAGGATACTATGCCACTCAATATTGCTCAATTATCCCAAAAAATCCATGGGGTTGAATTCAGAGAATGCAGAACTTTTCCGGATAGTCGGGGCAGCTTTACTGAGGTATTCCGTTCTGAGTGGCCGCAGGGGGTTCACTATGGAGATCAAATTCAGCTGAATCTGTCTCGTTCCATAATGGGTGCAATGCGGGGTCTGCATTTTCATCATAAGCAGAGTGACTGGTGGATTCCAGTATCAGGCACTCTCCAGGTTGCACTTGCAGACCTGAGAACCGGTTCTCCCACCTTCCTGCAGACCTTGTCGATAAATCTGAGCGGCAGTGATTCTCTATGTATTCTTATCCCTCCCGGAGTTGCCCACGGTTTTCTCGCGCTGGAGGATATCAGTCTTATATATGCTGTTAACAGGTACTATGATGGTGGAGACGAGCAGGGCGTTGCCTGGAATGATCCAGACTTGAACATACAGTGGGATGTATCTGATCCCATACGCTCAGACAGGGACAGGAACAATCCTACAGTCAAAGATCTTCAGAAAGCAGAATTGCTTCCGTCATTCCGTGACCGGGTACTATAGATCCCAGTCGAAAGAAGGTTCAGGCAGACTCAGTGCCCTGTCCAAATTACCCAGCAGGGAAGACGGTGCTTTGATCTTGTCCGTGTATGGAAGCATTGAAGCCTTCGCTGTACCTGTCCAGAGTTTCGAGAAAGTATTCACAGAGCACTCCATCACCGGAAGTCCTTCTGTAACACCGCGCTTGGCATTTGATGAATTTGAGAATCTGATGGTGTACTCTCCACCGCATCCTCTCCATTCAAATGAAGAGTCCAGGTACTTTTCAACCGGATCGGAAAGGATCAGATTGAAATCGCACTTTGCTCCTGCACAATTCATTCCATTTATGCATTTCTCAACGTCTAGAATTCTTCCCTGAGACCAGCTGCCTGTTCTTATACCGACTTTGTGTCCAGTGGAGTTGGTACTTTGACGATTTGTTGAAATGGGTTTCCTGAGCAGTGACTGGAATTGAATACCGGGAGGTTCCTGTAAACTCACTAGATCGATCTGATCTCCGAAGGATTTTATTGAAAGCAGAATATCTTTGAATTGGTCCGGTGTCTGGAAGGCCATCCAAATGACTCTCATTGGTCCATGTTCACCTTTGACGGATCTTACCACATAATGATGAGTCATTTCTCCATTTTTATTTCTGAAAC
>JAOZRM010000091.1 GCA_029940175.1 Candidatus Sabulitectum sp.
ACTCTACAGCGGTAACCATGCTTCAGGAGTACCTTGATACCTCCCGGGAAACAGGTGTTCGTTATGGAGAAGCAGAGGCTCTGGGCTACATGGGTATCGCCTTTCTTAGAAAAGGTGAACTGTAAAGGGCACTGGGTGTTTTTGATCAATCTCTTGTAATTCTCCGGGAACTGAATTATGCCCACTACATCTACATATTCCTGGCAGACAAAGCGCGTACACTTTTTCTTCTTGGAAGGCTGCAGGAAGCTGAATTTGCCGCCATGGAATCCAACTCTATCATTGAGAAACAGGAAAAGTCGGAACCCATGCTTGAGAATGATTCACTACTGCAGAGGATTCGTTTTCAGCAGGCAGGCAGTGTGCTGGAGCAACTGAAGTGCATCGAGTTTGTACAGAGTATTATCTTGAACGAATCAGACCCGGTGAATGCTGTTGTGCCGGTAGCCGATTTCTGGCAGATGATCCAGATCGTCGGGGATGAACTACCAGAGGAACTCTCTCCGGTAGTTCAGAGAGAAACCCTTCTTGGTATTCTTGAAAGCGCGGTTATACAAAAGCCAACCCACGACATCATCACCATCCGCGACACTGTAAAAAACTCTATTTCTTCAGCGGATTAGTTCCGGGATTTTGTATGCTGCGTACAGAGGAAGGTGAAGCACTCCGTCACCTTCGGAGAAATTCCATGCTCCAAGCTTAATGGAAACATCCGGATTGTACTTTTTTTTGAAAACAGAGAGAGATCTTGACCGGGTGTTTATACCTGATTTAACCTCTACAGGTACTGTTCCTGAAGTGCCGTCAAGCAGAAATTCGATTTCTGAGTTTCTTTCAACCCAGCAATGCAGTTTCCTCAGGCCATTTGCAACAAGCTCTTGCGCCACTGCATTCTCAGCCACCCATCCCCTGTAAAAACCCGGGTTGAAAACTCTGGTGTCCTTCAGAGGTATACCAGCCATGTATCTTAAAATGGCTGTATCGTGAACGAAAAGTTTGAAAAGGGATTGCTTCTCCCAGACAGATACAGGAGTTTCACCCCGGTTTATAACAGGTACCAGATTTACCATTCGGGCTTTCTGGAGCCAGGATATGGGCCCCTCAAGATCTCTGAAGCTCTTTCTGCCTGGAATAACCCCTTTGAATCGGAAACGATTTGTATTTCCATCAAAGTCTCTTCCCAATTGAGACGGGAGACTGGTCCAGACTTTTTCTATATGGAGGGCATTTGTCTTTCCTGAATGTTTTGCTATGTCTGAGATCCAGCCATCAACCAGATGTTCCTGTACTGCACGAACTGCGTTGTATGCTGTCCATTCGCCATTCTGGACAGTATTGATATAAACCTGAACAGCTTCCGGCATACCACCCACTGCCAGGTAATGTCCGTAAATCTGCCAGATTCGTTTGTGAACCGTTTGAGGGAGAGGCTTACGGGGAGAGGCTTTGTCCAGAAAACTTCTTGCCTGCTCTTCTCCGGTGGCAGATAGAAATTCTTTAAAATCCAGTGGGTCTACATTTGTGATGTCTACTTTACCCACTGGAAATGGCTCTTGTGATAAATGCACTCCCAGCAATGAACCAGCAGCTGCAATGAAAGAGCCAGGCATAAATTCACAAAAATATTTTAAAGCGGTGATTGCCTGGGGGCAGGACTGAATCTCATCAAGAATAAGCAATTCTCTGCTTAGATCGATGGTGGTTCCAGCTATGAATTCCAACTCCTGCAGAATGAGTTCAGGATCCAGATTGCCGGACAGAAAAGCTTCACAGGCGGTGCTGTTCATTTTCAGATCAAAATAGTGTGTTGCAGGAAAAGAGGAAGCGAAGAGTTGTTTAAGAAGATAGGTTTTTCCGGATTGTCTTATTCCCTTAAGAAGCAGGGGTTTCCTGTTCGGATTCTCTAACCATCGCTGTAATTCTACTTGGAACGCATCCAGAGACAGACTCTTCAGCGTGGTGCTACCGCCTGACAAGTGCGTCCCGGCAGCGGTTAACTGATACAATCAGGAGGTTTGAATCCACGTCTTCACAGGCCCGTATATCGGAATAGGACTCGACCTGTTCTTTGGTAATTAGTCGGGATATGTATTTCGGACAGTTTTCATCTCTTCAAGAAGGACAGGAATTAATTGTTTTTCCGTCTCCCGACGTACATGGAAGGCCTCAATAGCAAGTCTCTGAAAAGCATGATTGTTGATTTTCTAGAGATTCCGGTATTTAATTGCTGTACGGTTCCAGAACCGCAGAGACTCTTCTTCTACCGGCATAAGCCTGCCTGGGGGTCATATAGTCAGGAGCCACTTCCATTATAGCATTGAGCAGATCCTGATCTTTTGTCCATACGCTTATTGAAACCCACATCCCGACTCGTCTGGCATAGCTTCTGTATTCGCGCGGATAACGCATGTTGTCAAATGAATAGGAAATGTTCCACTCCTCATGTCTGGCAAAACTGAAATCTCCAGGCAGGTAAGGCTCCAGGCCCTCAGGAATCACCCCCCACCAATCATCAGGAGGATATTGGCCGTTATCAGCGAGATACAACTGGGCAGCAGTAAGAATCACCCTGGTGTCTGCAATGATCGTCGTGGCCTTTGCTTTTATCGTAATGTCTTTGTATTTGGGAATTGCAATCGCTGCAAGAATACCGATTATCATTACCACTATCATAAGCTCGATCAGAGTAAAGCCTTTTGACTTTTTCACAAACTACCTTCTTCAGTAAGGATTGCGCTGGCAGACCGGTACAAAACATCTTCTTCGCTGTAAGAGAAAGAGCCATCGTTGTTCACGGTAAGCGTGATCCCTGGAGTTGAGGTTATGTGATCCTCAAATCCGTCAGGGAATCTTCCGTGATCGATTACATAGGCCTCAAGACGCATAGCTGAGTCGACTATGTATGTCGAGTCGATCAGAGGCAGTTCGTAGGATGGTTCTGTCTGGCTGGTTGCTTTCATATAGAATCTAATTGCAAAGGCAATAAAAAGAATGCTGAGAATGATAAACAGAAGATTCCGGATACGAAATGATGATTTTTTCTGGTGGTTGTTTCTTACAGGTTCACGTACAAACTGCTCTGCTTCAGAGATAACGTCTTGTGATCCTAAATCACTCATTATTCGGTGTATACCTCCTGCCCTTCTGTTACGCTAGTGACTATAACACAAAAAGAATAACACATAAATTTCACTTTGCCAACTATACCAGATATCTCCATTACAATTCACTATATGCAGATTAGAGCTTCTATCATGATGTTGTAACTTGTGTTATAAATAACAGATCAATTGCAACCGGATTTTTGAGAACAGACCGGGAATTTGCATTCTTTGTTCCGGGATATATATTTCAGTTGCTGACTGTTTCACAGTTCTCAACTGCCGATACTCAATCGGTATCATGAAGGGAGGTTATGAATGATCAAAAGATACTTCAGCCGACAGGGGTGTCGGGCGCTTTAGCCTTCCCGGTCAGAATACTGATCTTATAGAATTCTGACGACTTTTCAAGCATCACAACAGGGTAGGCGGGTAACCGCACATGGTCTGAGAGGTAATGTACTCAGGGTGAGTGCCCTTGTCGGCCATTTTGTGCTATCAGACAGGATGTAAAATATTTGTTCAACAACGCTCAGTATTGTAAGCAGAAGAGCGTTAATGATGGAGGTTGCATGAATTCTAAAATTGTTTATCGAGATTACTGCGATTCTGATGCGGATGCAATAGCGCAGATGTGGAAGGAGAGCCGCTCCGGCTGGCCGCCGGGATTTCTGGGCGCTTCGGATATTACAGCGTCCAGTGTGGCACAGGAGGAGAAGAGCTCCGGAAAGCTCTTTACTGTTTTGGCATTTCTTGAGGAAAGAGTTGTGGGTTATTGCAGAACCAGCCCATACGGAGGCGAGACAGATGCCTCATATGTGGACCTGCTCAACGCAACTCCGGATATGCACGGGAAGGGGGTTGGTAAGGCCCTGCTGCTTGATGCAGTGAATCGGTCAGTTGAATATGGAATGAATCGTATCGACCTGCACACATGGCCTGCGAATATGAAGGCGGTGCCACTGTACAAGAAGACAGGTTTCTTCTGGGTGCCGGAGACAAGGGTCTACATGCAGAACTACATTCCCTACCTGCTGGGAAGAGATGAGTTTCTTAAATTCCTTGATGGTGAGGACTGGTACAAGTGTTTCCACAGGGCTCTTCTTGTTGAACCGGATGTGGAGATGACTGAATCAGGCAGAGAGATATTCCGCTATGTATTTGAAAGGGGAACGAATTCATTTGTTGCAGAGTTTGACAAAAAGGGCAGATGCCCGTCCAGGGTAGAGTATCCCGGGTTCAGCGCAGCGCTGTCTGTAGAGTCTGCTTCAGAGTTTTATGTGGGCAGCTCATACTCCGTTTCATTGACCGGTTCCGGCTTCGACGGTGACAAGGTCAGTGCTGACAGTGGAGAATCTTTAAGACATTCCGTTGTTTCTGCTGACTCTTTTACCGTGGAGCCCATGACGGTAAGAATTCCCAGAACCCCGTATGAGCCTGCTGACAAACTCACGGTAAGTCTTAAGGATAGCAGGTTTGAACTGGGTATTGGAATGGTGGGAGCGTGTGAGGTTGCTTTGCATTCTCATATGGTCAGATTTGCTTCCCCCGGGTTGAAGAGCCTTCAGCTGGGGTTGAAGAAACTCGGGTCAGTTTCGTCTGTGGTTGTTAGTTATGCTGTTGATTCAGGAGAATTCTACACTAGAGTTGTTTCTTTGAATTCTGATATTTATCAGAGTTGTGTCATTGACCTGCCAGGTATGGAGACTGGAATTCATACTGTTTCTGTGAAGATCGGAGAATCCGGTTATCTGGAAACCATAGTACTGGTGGTGGGTGCTTACTTTGGAAGGCCGGTAGCAGTTGATACCCGCAGTGCTGCGGTTATTGTTGCCGCCGACAAGGCTCTTGTTGTGTACCGCAGAGGCGGGTACGGAATGCTGATGGGCCGCAGTACCGATGATGTGCCAAAGCGTCTGAGTTCCTTTTGCATAGGAGCCGGACCTCCGTCTGTATGGAATTCAGATCTGGTGAAACAGATTTATGACCTCAAACTGGATGTCGAGAACGGAGAGGTTGCTGCACAGGCAATCTGGCCTTCGAGACCGGGGCTTACCCATAAGGCATCTTTTCGGATGGACAGTGCGGGATATGCAGAGACGGTTGCGGAAATACAAAACGGTTCTCATATGGCGCAAAAAGTATTCTTCCAGATGCACGGGCGACCCGGTGGAAGAGTATACGAACCCCGGACGGTTCTTATACCCCTTGCAGACGGGCTTCTTTCAGAACCCGGGGTGGCTAATCAACTGCCGGACTGGGAAGAAGATATTCCGGAAAAGGTATCTGATCTTGGCGCCCCGTGGATTGGTGTAGCCGGCAACAGCATGGCTGTGATGAATTATTTCCCGGATTGGACAAAGATGCAGTTCGGCATACCGGGAACAGAAGAGATAGAAGTTGCTCCCGGTGAAACTCTGATCTCTCCTGTGTTCCGCACTCTCTGCGTACAGGGTGACTTGAAGAACCTGATGGTTAATGCAGAAGGGCTTGGATGGAATGTTGGCAACTGGAAGGAAAAAGTTCCTTTTCTTCATCACGATCTGCAGCCTGTAATGGCAGATGGAACAGAGGTGACTCTTTCTCACTCGCTTCGCGGTGAGCGGGATGGACGGATCTCAGTATCCGAAGAGGTGGTTGGTACCGGCAGGATCAGCAACAGTGCTCTCGTTTCCGGTGTTCTTACAGGTGATGGTGCAGTTGATGTTACTTTTTCCGTTGCAGAGAGAGATACCATTCTGCCGGTTTATCTGGTGAATTCTTCCCGGTCTGTTCAGTTTCGCAGAGGTGATTCCTCTACTCTTGTTCTGTCATCAGACAGGATGGAAGTGCTGATGGACCCTTCTGCTTACGGGCATGTCTATTCGGTAAAGCTGGACGGGGTACAGTACATACTCTCTTCTCATCCGGAACCATCGGAGTTCGGATGGGAAAAGCCGTGGTACGGAGGAATACTTCCCCGGGTGACCGGACGAAATGATAATCATTATCAGATGGAGAATGAAAAACCTGAGGTCTCAGAGTATCAGCAGGAAGTGGGCGGTCTTACTGAAAGAGGCTGGAGGATGAGCTGGACAATCAACCACAAGGATTACGGCTCATTTGTTTTGAACTGGAGGGTTGGCGTTGTGCCTGGTGTTCCTCTGCTGCGTACATCCCTTGAATGCTCTGCGTCTACCGGTTACTACCTGGATGGTGGTATGGACATAAGAGGGTTTGTTCAGCCTGGCGGTTCGGTGGATAGTGGAGTTCTTACCAGTGAGCAGTTGCCAGGTCTGAGTCAGGGCCGCAAGCATGCAGGAGCCTGGGCCAGTGCAGGTAAATGGGCACGGGTTCAGAGGGAAGGCTCTTTTGTAGAGGTGTACTCGCCGGGGGATGGTGTATTCTACAGCGAAGACTACAGCAAAGATGGCTGTCACTTTTCTGTATCTTCAAGGCACAACAAAAAGAGGATCTTGAAGGTTCACTGGCTTTTCGGTGCTGCTGAAGAAGATGAGGTTCTGGCCTCTGTACTGAGAGCACACAGATAGCAGTAGTCAGGGCGGCAGAGTTCTCTTCCGCCCTGAATGCAAACATTGTTTATCTCTGATGATTCAGTTATTCTAAATCAAATATAGGGAGTTGATCTTTGATTTTTGCAGAATGGCAAATAGTGTTTGAGCAGGGTTGGCTCTCATCCATTTTCGATTTGGTGTGTTGGAGTCAGGCTTTATGAGAAACGAGGGGATGTATGAAGAAGGGGAAAAGCTTATTGCAGATCACTGGTACTCTTGTTTTGTTTGTTTTGCTTGTTGTGTCTTGTGCGAAAGAAACTGATTACAGAATTTATTTCTGGGGCGATGACGGGAATCTAAGAGCCGCTGAGAAATCCCTGTTGGAAATGTTTGCTGTATTCGAGGAAAAAGCTGAGCCATACATTTGGGATTCGGAAAATCTGGTACTTACTGTCGGGGAGATCAGTCCGGAGATTGAACCGTTTGGCGAGGATACTGATTTGCAGTATGTGCTCGAATTTGAGGAAGAACCTGAGGGCTTGATACTTGTAGAAGCAACTATGGTCATAGGTGAACATGGAATTCCCAAGGTTCTTGATTATCCAGACGTTGCGCCAACTGAATATTTTGATATGACACATGTAGTTGCGGCAAATCTGGCTTCCAGTTTGTAGTCAGAATTACTAAAGAATTTTTTACCGGACCGTATCAAGGGGGTGAAAATGGCTTTGAATGAGGATAGAGATTTTGTAATGGCTGATGAGCTTACCTATGTGGGATCGTCAGGTCTGGGTAAAGGAACCATGCTTGGAACACATGATCAGTTATTGCTCATGCCGATTGAGATCGTTCAGGTTTCAGATTATAGACGCTACAGAACAGAGACAAAAACATGGAGTCTGGAAGGTAAAGATCCCGGGGAGAAGATCAGGAACTTTGTGTCGGAAGATGGCGTAAGTACCAGTGACCTTAATGGTATGATGAAAGATATAGCGGCCAAGATGGGTGGGGCAGTGCTCCATGACCTTTCACAGATCAGAAGACTGAAGGTAAAGAACAGCCTTTTCAGCAGGGGTATCTACCTCAACAAAAAAGACAGCAACGTAGGGTGGACCGGCTATCCGTTGAAGAAGCAGGATGCAGTGGCTTTCCAGGAATTCTACAGAGGACACCCGGCAGCGCAGCAGTAGCCCGGGAACTCGGTATCCACTTGATTGCAAATTGGGTATTATATGCAAGAATTTGATGTAAGAGCGAAATACCTTGAGTATTTATTAAAGACAGTTCATAGAATTACGGAAGCAGGCAACCATGAATACAAATTTTTTTGTGTTTTTTCTAGCAATGTTTGTGTTAGTTGCTGGATGTAATGAAGATTCTCCGGCTTCTCCTGATGTTCCCCCTGATGTATCTGTATTGCAGATCGATAGCCTGAGCTATACTGAAACGTATTTTAGCTGGACAGAATGTAATAGCGATAATTTTGAGTCTTACAGGCTGTATAGCTCCTTATCGGAGGGGGTGGCTTTGCAGGATACCATTTCTATGACTTGTGTTTTTTCAGAATTCGATTCTACTTTTACAACTTGCATTGACTCTACCTTTGCTCCTGGAATTCAATATTATTACGCGTTAGTAACCCGAAATGCAGATGGCCTTTGCAGTTGGAGTAATGAAGTTTCTTCCCGCTTTCAACCTGATTGCCCTGATTCTGTAACAGCTTCAATGTCACTTTCCGGCCCCCGATCAATCTGTTTCACACCAAATGGTAATTATGCTTATGTGTCTGGTTTTCTGGGATATATATATGTGATTGATACAGTATCATTTACACTTGTTAATACTATAGAGCATATTCAATATACTGATCAGATGTGTATGCTGCCTTCGGGGAATTTTGTTTACGCAGTTCAGTATGAGAATACAGATATTTATCAATCAACAATGGTTGTTATCAATACAGCCACAAATTCTATTGTTAAAGTTTTTGATATTGGCTTGAGTTCCCGAGGGTTGTGTACGGTACCTGGAAAAGATCTTGTTTATGTGTGCAATTCCGGCGAAGAATCGATATACGCAATAGATACTCAACTTCATGCAGTTGTAGATACTATCGAGACAGGTTCATACAACACAAGATCGATCTGTTCCGTTCCCTCAGGTGAATTTGTTTATGCAACAAGAACTAACTCAGATGATGTTATTGTAATAAGCACTGAAACTAACGAGATCGTTGAAACAATCCCCATTGGATACGCTTCACCTGGTTCGATTGTATCTGTTCCATCCGGAGAATTTGTTTTTGTTGCAACCTGGGATGGTCATATAGGTGTTATTCGCACTTTTGATAACATCTTAATAAAAACTTTCAACTCATACGGGTCAATTTCGCAATTATGCTGCCACCCGGACGGTAAATATATTTATGCAGTAGGCTCTCGTGAGGGTGTTGCTATAATTGATACAGATCTGATGCAAAGAGTTGGCGAAATTGATTCTCCTGTTACTAGCTCTTTCGGTATTGCCTCGAATCCAACAGGAGAGCAATTCTATGTTGCTGCAAGCTCAGGAGATTTGATGTTCTTAATCGAGTAGTGAACAACAGGAATTTGAATCTTTCTCCACCGGTACATTTACCAGGACAGCTCATCCAGCCATGGCTCTTCTTCTTCTTGCAAAGATATGCAGGAGTAGTTTTTTTGTCGGTTATTGACAGATACCCTCTACAGGGCTTAATATTACTGTAGTAGGTGGTGTTTTGGAGGGGTTGAAGAAGACCAAACTGTTTCAAGTCTTCAGCCTCTAATGAATCCACTTATTTTCTGTGCAGCATGCTGCTTCGCAGATGTGTTTAAATAAGGAGGGAAAATGAGGAAAGTTCTAATCGTTCTGGCTCTGCTTGCTGTTGTATCATTCGCAAGTGATCCCAGACTCGCAGTGCTTGGTGGAGATGCCAGACTTCTGGTAAACGATTATCTTGAGATGTGGGCCTATCCAGGTATTATCGGTGATTATGAGTTTATTACAGGCAGCAGCGAAACTGCCGGAAGTGATTCCGATGGATGGTTTGGTATAGTCGACGGCCTTGGTGGCAATGCTTATGGTGTTACCATTAATCACAACAACTACAGCCACGAGATTCTTTTCAGCCCCGGCGGTTGGGGAGCAATCCTTTCCATGGACTTCGATAAGTATCCTGAAGAAGACGAAACTGTGAAAGAAATGGCTGTTGGTCTTGCATGGGGAACCGATGTTCCATTTCTTGCAGACTATTCAGACCTTGCCTTCGCAGCTGGCTTTGACAAGGAGACCCGAGACCTTGAAGATGATGAGTTCTGCAACAGTAATATGATGTTCGGCGCTTCTCTTCGTGGTCACGGTGATGATTTCTTCAACCTGTTCCCTATCATAAGTGCAGGGTTTAATTCACACACCGTTGATGACTATGACGATTCTTCCATATCCACCACAACCATCAACTTTGATTTTGGCGCCGGTCGCAACAAGAAAGTTGGCGACAAGACCAATCTGATCCTTGGTGTGTTCGGAGCTCTTCAGTCCACAAGTCACAGTGGAGATTATGCTGAAGGTGCTACTCCTGATGCTGAGATGTCAATTGATCTTCCCAGAGTTTCCGGTGGAGTTGAGCAGGAGATCGGTAAGTGGCTGGTGTTCCGTGCTGGTGCTGTAAGCACTTCAACTTACTACAAGAGCGGTGACTTCAACCAGTTCACTCACGATTTCGAGACCAACTTTGGTGTTGGCCTTCACTGGGATAATTTCATAATGGACGCAACCATCAGCGAGGGTTTCCTTCATGATGGTCCTTACATGGTTGGTGGAAATGACAATGGTTTCATGGGAAGCCTTGCAGCTACCTACAACTTCTAGACGAAACGTTATTAATAAGGGCGTCCGCTTGCGGGCGCCCTTTTCTGCGGTCCTTCCTTTCTGTATGCTTTCTTCTGCAGGTTTTGTTTCTTAAGACATGGAGGGGTTGATATGAGAATTGCTGTTCTTGGAGCCGGTATGGTGGGAAGCGCTATAGCAATTGATCTGAGTAAAACATTTTCTGTTGTTGCAGCGGATATTGACAGAGAAGCTCTGGAACGTCTTAAAAAAAACCATGGGATTGATTGCATTCATTCTGATCTGCAGGATGAACAGGCCGTGCGGGATGTGATCAGAGATGTTGATATGGTGGTGAATGCAGTACCGGGGTTCATGGGGTACAAGACACTGAAAACCATAATTGGATCAGGCAGAAATGTTGTTGACATAGCATTCTTCCCTGAGGATTCTGCTCCACTTCACAGGCTTGCGAAGGAAATGGGTGTGATTGCCGTTACAGATATGGGTGTTGCACCGGGAATGTGCAATGTGATCTTCGGTTTTCATTATGCAAGGATAAAGGTGAATTCCTACCTGTGTCTGGTTGGAGGGCTGCCGAAAAAAAGAACATGGCCATGGGAGTACAAAGCACCCTTTTCTCCCTGTGATGTAATCGAAGAGTATGTGAGACCTGCCCGATACAGAGAGAACAGTGTAGACGTTTCAAGACCGGCTCTTTCAGACCCGGAGCTGATCGAGTTCGATCAGTGCGGAACCCTTGAGGCATGGAACAGTGATGGTTTGCGCTCGCTTCTTCGCAATATGCCGGATGTACCAGATATGAAGGAAAAGACAATGAGATGGCCGGGGCATATAGAGAAAGCCCGAATTCTTCGGGAATCAGGTTTTTTCAGCTCTGTGCCTGTTGATGTGAATGGAGTGATGGTTTCACCATTGCAGATGACAGAAAAGATCTTGTTCAGCGTGAAGAACTGGAAGCTTGGAGCCGAAGAGGCCGAATTCACTGTGATGCGTGTGGTGGTTGCAGGTGAGGAGAATGGCAGATCTGTTGAATTCACCTGGGATCTTTATGACGAATACAATCTGGAAACAAAGACCTCATCCATGGCTCGTACAACCGGCTATGCCTGCACTGCAGCAGTGAATGCAGTAGTTCAAGGGCTTTACACGGAGACAGGTTTAAGCCCTGCTGAATACCTTGGCAAAGATGAAAGGTGTTTTGATTTCATGCTTAACTACCTGCGAGAGAGAAATGTGATCTACACAGAGAAGAAAGAAACTCTCTGAACAGCGAAGGACAGGAATGGCTGAAAACCCTGAAGTTCTAAATCTTCAGCAAGCTATAGAAACACTTGAAAGTCAGCGTGACCTGCTGGGAGACCAGGTTGTTGATACTTCCCTGGCTGTTCTGCAGGAGAAGCTTAAACTTCTTCAGATCAAAAAGAAGGCTCCCGGAGAACAGTTGAGAAAATTTGCTACAGTTGTTTTTGA
>JAOZRM010000264.1 GCA_029940175.1 Candidatus Sabulitectum sp.
TGGATGGTGGTGGCTGCCTCCAGTGAAAAAAGTATGCTGATACAGAGCAGTGATTTCGGTGGTGTTTCTGCCTCTGTTCGACTTGGCCCTATCTCCCAGGAGGATTGCAGAGCTTGGTTCAGAGCTGTTTTGATGTGGAATCCACCGGAGAACTTTCTCGAATGGTTTCACAGTGAAACCAGTGGCCTTCCCGGTTTGTTTGTACAGGGGGTAAAGCACCTTGAGAGAAGGGGGTATCTTCTCAGCAAGGGCGGCAGTTATGAAATAGCCGGTGACTGCATGAATTTTCCCCTGGGCAACAGACTGGCTTTCGGTACAACAGCAGAGATCAATAATCTGCCAGTTGACCTGACTCCCTTTCTTGGCCGCGAAGATGAGCTGAATCAAATAAGAGAATTGATGGATGACGGCGTAAGGCTCATAACATTAAAGGGTATGAGTGGCATGGGTTGCAGACGACTTGCCATAAGAGCCGCAGGTCAGAATGAAGCCATGTTCTCCTCCGGGATCTGTCTTGTGAATTGTGGTTCAGGTGATGAATCTGTACCGGTAAGACTGGCTGCTGAATTGTCTCTTCCAGCAGGTAGAGATTCAAAAGCAAGTATTGAGGGTTTCCTCACCGACGCACAAATGCTTCTTGTTCTTGTAAATGTCAGCCCCGGGGATGAAATGGTTCCCTTCATTTCCCGTCTTGTTAAAAATTGCAATGAGCTAACTATTATTGTCACATCCAGGGTTCCGCTTGATGTGTACGGTGAGGTGGTTGTGCCAATCACCGGGATCTCCACGGACAGACCTTCACGAGATATCCCGTCTGACGCTGCCAGACTGTTTATACAGGCTACTGAACGACTTGCTGGGATTCGTTTTTCCGGTGATCTGAATCTAAATGTTGTGGAGGATATTTGTACTCTGGTCAGTGGTTCTCCACTGGCAATTGAACTTGCAGCATCCTGGATCAGGGTAATGTCGGTTTCTTCTATCTGCAAAAGAATTCGGGCAAACCCATCATTTTTAGGCGGCACTGATAAGGAGAGAACCACAGACGGACTCTCGGACCTTTTTCAGCATTCATGGGAGCAGCTATCTCTGGCAGAGAGGAATGCAGCCTCCAGATTAACAGTGTTTGCAGGTCATTTCACTGTGGAGGAAGCTGAGGAGATAGCGGATGTTCCCCCGGAGATGATAATGTCTCTTGTTGACAGATCATTCCTTCTGAGGGATGACCAGGGAATCCATATCCCTGCAATGACAGGTGATTTTATCATTCAGGAAAGAAATCCGTATTCAAAAGGCTTTGAGGTAGCAAGGGAGATGCACTGCAGGTTCTTTGCTGCCAGGGCAGAGGTTTTTGGAGAAATGGCTCGTACCGGTAGAGAAGCCGGCAGGGGCCTGGACGGAGTCAAGGATTCATTCAGCGATATTTCCTTAGCCTGGAAGCTGGCAATAGAGAAGGGCAGACATCGTTTTCTCAGACAGATGCTGAATTCTCTGACAATTTACTGCCTTGACAGAGGTAGATTCCGAACTGGTTTTAATATGCTGGAAGAGGCACTGTCCAAGGCTTTTACCGAGGTACCAGATGGACTCAGAGCAGTCATTCTGTCCAGTCAAAGTCTTATATCTTCCAGAATGGGTCGTGCTGAAGTTTCGCGTCGACTTATTGATGAAGCACTGAATCTGACATCTGATATGACTGACACTGATCGAGGAACAGTTCTTTTTACAAAGGGAAAAATGATGGTGGACCAGGGAAAACTTTCCGGTGCGGAGAGTTTCCTGAGTCAAGCTCTTGAGATATTTTCAGCTGAAAAGAAAGTCATAGATGGCCTTGATGTGGAGCTTCAGATAGTTAACTGTAACCTGCGCAGCGGCAACTACAACCATGTTCGCTCAATACTTCCTTCAATTGCAGAGAGATGCAGGCAGAGCTCTTTCAGAACAGGAGAATGGAAAACCTGGCTGTACCTGGGTAACCTTGCAGAAGCAGACGGAGATTACCGCCGAGCCCGGGAGGCTTTCTTAAGTTACCTGTCTGCAGTAAGAACTGCAGGATATACCGGTCTTTGTGCAATGGCATTAAATGAAGTTGCCAGTGTTGAAGCCAGTCAGGGCAGTTTCGGGGAGGCTGAACAGCACTATCTTGCTGCAGCTGATTACTACAAGAGAATAGGCAGTGCCCAGGGCCAGGCTGGTATCAAGCTTAATCTTGCAGTTGTGAACCAGATGCGAGGCAACAGCTCCGAAGTAAAGAGAAACTATACGGAAGCTCTGGAGCTGGGTGAAAAGGCTCATGATGAGAACATCATAGCAAATTCTCTCTGCGGGCTTGCTTTTCTCTGTATTGATTCTGAAGAATTGGGCAGGGCAGATTCGTTCCTGAGAAGGGCAGCAGGCATTGCAAGCCGCTCGGGTAACAAGCCCATTCTTATCAGATCACTCTACGGTCTTGCTGTTCTTGACAGAGTGAAGGGAAACCCGATCCGCTCTGCAATAACAGCTCTGGCCCTTCTTCATAATCCATCTGCTGACTCGGAAGCTGAGCGATTCTGTATGGAGCTCATTGGCAAGCTCAGGAAAGATCTCGGTGAAGAAAAGATGGATGAGCTTCAGAAGGGAAGCGACACCATAGTTCTGCAGGAACTGCTGGATATGCACACGGTCTCAGATGAATCTGATGACGATGGAGCCTATCGGGCACAGTAACTGGTCTATTCCCTCAGCATATTGCGTGTGATACACATAAGCATCAATCCTGATGCAATATCATTTGTGCGCCAGATTGGGAACGGTTCAGAGGTTGCTTCGGTCATATCCCATGGGTTATCAAGAATCTCTGTTGCGTAAAAAGGCACCTGACCACAGCTCTGCTGTGCAGAGTGGATTTCTCCCTCCAGCGGGGTTGCACAGGGGAAATTATAAGGGTAGAATATTCAAAGTATTGTGTTGTTTTGTGTCAGAGTATGAATAATGTATAAGGAGCTTTGTATGGCACTCTCCACTAAGCCTTTGAGCGGTATGCGACAGAGGTTGCCTGGCGAGTTCAGGATAGAAAAATATGTTACTGAGACCCTTTCTCTTTCCTCTGTTCAGGCAGGTTTTGAGGAATATGATGGTCCGGTTATAGAGCCCCTCGCACTTTTTGCTG
>JAOZRM010000092.1 GCA_029940175.1 Candidatus Sabulitectum sp.
CGGAGAGCACAGAAACTGCACCAGAGGGCGTCCCGGGCGACAGCACGGAGAGCACAGAAACTGCACCAGAGGGCGTCCCGGGCGACAGCACGGAGAGCACTGAAGCCATACCTGGGGACGTCCAGGCCGACAAAACGGCGAGTGATGAATCAGAAAAGAGCAGCGCTGTTGACCTTCCAGTTGAAATAACCGTAGAGGTGCCAATTGTTTCGGAGGAGAAGGCAGAAATTACGTCCGGGGAAGGTGTTACTGAAGAACCGGAGAAAGAAGTTGCTTCCTCTCCTGCCACACCTCCTTACACTTTGCTTCCAGGAGATGGTAATTCTCTGTGTATTATGAAATTGGAGAATGCTGAAGCCAGAGTAATAAGAGGCTTGATCGTTGGTATGGACGGCACTGTCTCTTTAGAAGGCGATGTTCTCCACGGCGATGGTCTGGTTTGGATTGGACAGGGAAATCTTACACCTGTTGTGGTAAAGTATCAGGAGGGTATGACTGTTCGGATTGACAGATTAGTGGTCAGGCCTGTACAGATCGTTCACGAGGCTTGTGGCCTTGGTTCTGTTCCATCGCTTTGCAAACTTAACGGTAGTGGAAGTAACAGCAATATTCTCATGTTTGTTACAGGAAGACTCAAGAAACTCTCGGTATCTTCCGGTCTGAGAGTTCTTGAAGGAAGTGTTCTTGTGGCTGATCCTGAGGTGTCCTTTGCTGAGGAGGGATCAGGTTTTCTTTCCGTAACCGGTGAAGGTACCTTAATAATTACCGGTTAAATTTGTGTCTTGCTTTGAGAGAGCAGATTGTTCTATTATCAGGGCTCGCGTGGGGATGTAGCTCAGTTGGGAGAGCGCTGCCTTCGCAAGGCAGAGGCCAGCGGTTCGATCCCGCTCATCTCCACCAGAACTCTTTAGAAACGGTGTAATAAATGAGACGCCAGTCAAATGATCGTCCGGGTGATGAATGTAGTGTAGCCTGGCAGCTTCAGAATGGACGCAGCCGGGTTCAGCGAGGAATAGCTGCTGATGGATTCAAAGGTGATTATCCATACGCCGGAGTGACGGTTGTTGCAGAGAACAGGAACTCGGAAGAAGATCCGTCCGCATCGATCACTGTAGAAACAGTTAGAGATGTCTTTGCTGAGGGAGTGGCCTTTGGAGTAGAGGATGCCCTTCGTGACTCCTTGCTTGAGGCTAATGAAATCATTCTTGATAAGAAACTGGGTGGATGCAGTGCTGCAGCAATTGCATTTAGTGGAACACAT
Organism: Candidatus Sabulitectum sp.; assembly: GCA_029940175.1. Classification (GTDB taxonomy): domain Bacteria; phylum Fermentibacterota; class Fermentibacteria; order Fermentibacterales; family JCC-6; genus Sabulitectum. Next base: position 1,262 of record JAOZRM010000092.1, read on the forward strand.
GTATGGTACGCAATGGCAGGCAATTGCAGGATTTATGTGATTGATTCTGACGGTACTAGCTGTATAGTTCGCGACCAGTCTGCTGCAAATGAGCTTAAAATGTTTCCGGATCATCCTGATTACAGCAAGAGAATAAGAGAGCTGAAGTGGTGGATTGGAAGCCCCAGAGAAGACAAGCCTGTTTGCGGTCATGCCCGTATTAAACAAGATACAACATTTCTTATTCTCACTGCGGGGGGGTGGACTCAGCTCGAAAGCAAAACAACTGTAGTGCATCGTAAAGGAGCGAAGAAAACTCTTGAGGGCTGGCTTTCATCCATATCCAGGGATATGAAACTTGCGTACCGTCGGCAGGGTGGTGCGCTGGGCGCTGTTTCTGGAGAGCATAGTGGCAGCGGAGGTTCTATCCCCTGGAAATCATGGGTTTACATCGCTGGATTTCTTGGCTTGATAGGTTTTCTTGTATTTGCAAACCCATTCTCGGGTGATGTTGAAATTGAAGATAAGACTGATCTTTTTTCTGCAGACTCTGTGGAAGAAATTGTTCAGCCAATTTTTGCCGATACAGCATCCAGTACAAATGTTTCCCATAATTCCAGTGTATTAGGCTCATTTGCAGACAGTTTGCTGCATGGAGTGGGGGAAACAGAAGAGCCTTTGATTCCTGACATTACTGCCGAGCTTCCCCTGCAGATGGTTCAGGTCGGTGGCATTATTCCAGCACTGAGCCCGGATACATTCCTTGTTAGTCTTAATTCCGAGCCGGACATCCAGTGGGAAAATTTTGCTCCCGGTATTTATTCCATTCGTGGAGACACAGCATCTTCCACTCTGGCCCAGATTGTTTGTTCAGCATATCCGGATCTTGAAGTAATTGAGCTGGATCGAATCATCACAGTTCGGGAGAATGGTGTCTCTGAATCTGCAAGATGGCTTTCTTCTCTATCTCCGGATAGCGCTGCTGGAACAGGCGTCATTGTCGAGACAAGAAGCAGTGTTGCAGGAGGGGCGGAATGGATCAGGAATTATCCTCTTTTCGCAAACGGCAATCGAGAAGACCGCGCAGGCGAAGTTGGAGGATTCATGGGGGATTCCCTGCCGGAACTTCCATCTTTGAGAAATCCACGCTGTTACAGGCTGGTTGTTGTACTGTAATCAGAGAGACTTGAAATAAATATCAATTTTATCTATCTTTGCGTGCCGGTCACTCTAGGTGGGGAGCCAGCGGTGCCCTGTACTCGCAATCCGCTATAGCGGGACCGAACACCTGGCGCGGCGGCGTCCAGTAGAGTGCTCTTTGAATGCTGGTTTAACAGACAGAACCTGCGCGGCGTAGCCCCGCGAACCCGGTCAGGGTCGGAAGGCAGCAGCCGTAAGCGGAATGTTGCGGGTGATGCAGATCATTTTGTCTGTACCTTTGTTCAATTCATTTTCTTGGACTCTTCAATCCAGGTTGAGTGATCGGCACTTCCAACCGCAGACAGGGGGGGCATTTTGAGTTATCTTGTGTTTGCACGAAAGTGGAGACCTCAGACTTTCAGTGATGTTATTGCTCAGGAACATGTGACAAAGACCCTTCGCAATGCTATTGAAAGTGAGCGGATTGGTCATGCTTATCTTTTTACAGGTCCTCGGGGCGTTGGCAAAACAACCACAGCCAGGATCCTGGCTAAAGCTTTGAATTGTGTGAATGGTCCAACCCCGGATCCTTGTATGGAGTGTGATGCCTGTGCAAGGATTGCCGCAGGAGGTCATCTGGATGTACTTGAGATTGATGGAGCCAGCAACAGAGGAATAGATGAGATCAGGGATCTCAGGGAGAAAGCCAGGTATTCTGCCGCTGAGGGCGGTTACAAGATATACATCATCGATGAGGTACACATGCTCACCAGAGAGGCATTCAATGCCCTTCTGAAAATACTTGAGGAACCACCTGACAAAGTAATTTTCATCTTTGCCACAACAGAGCCGCGCAAGGTTCCTGCAACAATACTTAGTCGATGTCAGAGATTTGATTTCAGAAGGATTCCTTCGTCCATTATGGGTAAGTACATAAGTGAAGAAGCAGGCAAAGAGGATATAACGATTGATTCCGATGCACTGAGTCTTGTATGCAGAGCATCTGGTGGAAGTATGCGGGATGCACTTTCCATAATGGATCAGCTTGTGAGTTTTACTGGAAAAGAAATCAAGGGTGGATCTGTTTCAAAACTTCTGGGTCTGGTAGAGGCAGATCTACTTGCTGATATTTCAACAGCAATTTTACATTCGCATGGTGCCAGAGCACTTGACCTTGTGGAAGAAGCTCTTGTGAGAGGGTACAGCATTGAGGAACTGATTGATGCTCTGATTGGATTCTTAAGAAACCTGCTTCTTTCAGCTACAGGTGCTTCTGGGGGAATTACCGATCTTTCAGATAGCGAGATTGCTTTGATACAGCAGACTGTCGCCGGGGTCTCAGACGTTCATGTACTCAATATCCTGAGACTTGTTGGTGGGGCATCAGATCAAATCAGAACCGGAGCTTCTCCCAGAATATCATTGGAGGCGGCTTTGATGACCGCATCTAAATTAGGCATTGCTTTCGGATTTGAGGACTTGCCTGCTGTAGTGGAGACGGTTGCTGTTTCAGCAGTTAAAACTAATGACATTAGTGAACCCAGAGTGGTTCCTGCCACAGATACTGTTACTGAACCCGGCAGTAATGCAGACACAAAGAAAATAATCCACACTGAAAGTATGCCCTCTAACGGGGCTTCTGTAAAAACAGATGAAAATAACGAAATTGCTGAAAAGGATGAGAGTGAGAAGGAGAAGGAAATTTCCATTATAAGGTCGGTTTCCGGACTCTTCGACATGATCCCTGAAAACAGATAGGGGCTGGTGAAAAATGAATCGTCAGATGAAGAAAATGATGGCCCAGGCGCAGAAGATGCAGCAGGGCATGATGAAAGCTCAGGAGGAGCTGGCAGCAGAGCGAATCGAAGGCTCCGCCGGTGGTGGTATTGTAAAGGTAACAGTTACCGGACAATCTGATGTGGTCGGTATCAAGATTTCAGCAGAAGCTGTGGATCCTGATGATGTTGAGATGCTTGAAGATCTGGTTCTTGCTGCTATCCATGATGCTGTTGAAAAAAGCAAAGCTGCATCAGAGAAGAAAATGGGTGGACTTGGAGTCCCTGGAGGGCTTGGAGGGTTGATGTGAAAGAGTCGTTGGTAGACTCTCTTGCTCAGACTGTAGGAAAACTTCCCGGGATAGGGAAGAAGACCGCCCTCAGACTTGCTTTTGCCCTTGTCGACAACAGAGAACTTGCTTCAGATCTTTCAGCAGTTCTTGCTGATACTGTCACCGGGGTGAGGGAGTGCACTCTCTGCCGGAATTTAACCGATGAAGAAGTTTGTGAGACCTGTCTTGATGTATCAAGGCAGAATACTGTCTGCGTAGTTCATACTCCTGCTGACCAGAGATCCATGGAAGACACCGGTCTGTACAGAGGGTATTATTTTGTTCTGCACGGCAGCCTGGCCCCATTGGATGGTACAGGACCTTCTGATCTGGGCATTCCTCTTCTTGTTGAAAGAGCGGAGACTCTAAATGCTTCAGAGGTCATTCTGGCTCTTGATTCTACCACAGAGGGAGAAGCTACTTGTGCCTATATTGCCAATCAGCTTGAATCCAGGAGGATCAAGGTTACTCAGCTTGCAAGAGGACTACCTCCGGGAGCACTTGTGGAATTCGCAGACTCGCTAACATTGTCTCAGGCTCTCAAGGGACGTCGGGGGTACTGATGGCTTTAAACTGGCCTAACAGGCTTACCATAGCAAGAATTATCTTGGCCCCTGTTGTGATGATACTTCTTCAAATGGGAGAGCCTGAAGCCAGGTGGATAGCCTTGATCCTGTTCATTGTTGCTGCTCTGACTGATATGGTTGATGGTTATCTTGCCAGAAAGTACGGTTGGATCTCTAATCTGGGAAAATTTCTTGATCCATTAGCTGACAAGCTGCTTGTGTGTCTTGCGTGGATAGGCCTGGCGGACCTCGGACTTATGCCTCAATGGACCGTTTATGTCATTGTTGGCAGAGAACTGCTGATCACGGGCCTGCGATCCATTGCTGCGTATGCAGGAGTTCTTATTCTTCCTTCGGGGCTTGGAAAATGGAAGTCAGCTGTTCAGATGTTAACTGTTACATTTTACATGTTCATGTCAGTTCTTGATTTCAACACTGTACCAAAGACTGCTGAAATCACTGGTATCATTTTCATGTGGTTTGCCATTGTTCTTACCGTTGTTTCTGCGGCTCACTATTTCTGGAGAAACAGAAGTGTTTTGCAAAGGCTGGGAATGTGATACTGGTATCTCGTCTCTGGCAGTGCAAGACAATTCGCTTCGCAGGTGGAGCTCTGGCGTCAACCATGGGTACCGGGTTTTTTCCCTGGGGACCTGGAACAGTGGGCAGCATTATTGCAGCACTTGTTTTTTTCTATGCTCCTGTTAACCATCTTCTATTCCTTCCGTTTGTTCTCCTGCTTGGCTGGATTGGATGTGAAGCAGGTAGAAAATTATGGGGAGAAGATCCTTCAATTGTAACCATCGACGAGGTTGCCGGTACTTGGATCGCCTGCCTGGCTGCCCCGGCTGCCTGGGGTGCATGGGGCATTGCAACAGCACTTGTTCTGTTCCGAATATTCGATATTGCCAAGCCCTGGCCGGTGAACAAACTGGACGAAATGAAGAACGGAATCGGTATTCTTCTTGATGATGTTGCTGCTGGTCTCATGGCCGCAGCGGTCTTGTACCTGGCGTATCTCATCGATTATTTCAATGTTCTCTGAGGCAGCACTTGTTCTGGTTGGTGATGAACTGCTAAGCGGACGAACCAGGGATGTTAATCTCCACCGATTCTCGGGATTGCTTGCGGAGATGGGCCTTCCTGTTGTTCTGGCAAAAGTTGTTCGGGATGTGCCGCAGGAAATCTCTGATGCTGTTAAAAATTCACTTGCTGATGAAAGGGTGGTTATCATAACCGGGGGTATGGGACCCACCGATGATGATCTGACCGTCCAGGCAGTGGCGGAAGCTTTTGATCTCCGCCTTGTCAGATCAGTGGCTGCTGAGAAGATGGTGAGAAAAAAACAACAGGAATATGGCCTTGGGATGCCTGTATCGGCGCTCAAACAGGCTGATATCCCGGAAGGTGCACAGCCGGTATTGAATCCAGCCGGTATTGCTCCTGGAATTGTACTTCCAGTTCACGAGGGTGTTGTGATCTGCATGCCAGGCGTTCCTCGGGAATCTGCGGCTCTTCTTATGCCATGTCTCCAGGCTGCAGGTGTTCAACCTCGTAGACCAGAGAAAGTCAGGTTTATCAGGACATGGGGCCTGAAGGAGAATAGTCTTTTCGATGCTCTCGGGTATCTGGCAGAAAAAAACAATGTTATTCCAGCATTTCTTCCCTCTCCCGGTAGAGTTGACATCAAAGTCAGTGGTGTTGGTGCTGATGGTTTCTTGAGTGATGTTGTTGATAAACTGGGCAAACGCATTTATTCCGCCCTGCGGGATGAAACACTTGAGGAAGTTCTCGGCAGGAAACTGATGTCAGCAGGATTTACCCTTGCAACTGCAGAATCATGTACAGGTGGAGGTATTGGAAGAGGAATTACAGCTGTACCCGGGGCATCCAGATGGTATGCCGGTGGTGTTATTGCTTATTCCAACCAACTGAAGACCAGATTGCTTGGAGTTAAAGAAAATACTCTTGATCTGTACGGTGCAGTCAGTGAGCAGACAGCTCTGGAAATGGTAAGGGGTGCGCGCAGGTTAACTGGAGCCGACTGTTCTCTGTCGGTGACAGGAATTGCCGGACCCGGCGGGTCAGTTGAAGGAAAACCTGTTGGAACCGTATGGACTGCAGTTAGCTGCGGTGAGACTGAGAACGCTTTCCTGTGGCGTTTGGGAGGCGACAGAGAGTCAATCAGAGAGGGAGCCTGTGCACGAGCTCTTGGAACCCTTTTTGAATTGCTTTCGTGAGACTCTTTGTTGCTCTTAAGCTTTCTCCAACTGATGTTCAGTCTATTGAAAAATGGCGAAAACCTCTCATGCTGAAATATCCCTCTCTCCGCTGGACACGGGATTCTCAGCTTCATGTAACTCTCCGGTTCCTCGGCGAACGGGATCCGGATCTGGTAATTCCTGAAATCAAGAATCTTACACTTGAGGAATTACTTCCTGCTGAATACACATTGACTCAAACCGGGAGATTCGGGACACCACCTTCTGTTCTCTGGCTTTCAGGGAGATTTTCTTCCGGGGTATACACTATGGCAGAGCGTCTTAACTCAATTCCTGACGGGTATGGCAAGAGTGGGGAAAGCAGACCATTCATTCCACATGTGACTCTTGTAAGGATTGAGAGAGGCACGTATTGTCCTGTCATTAGTTATGACGAGTCGATAACAGGTGCCTGCCATTCTATTCATCTGATTAGTAGCAGGTTAACTGAAAATGGCCCGGTCTATTCATCCATCTTCAAGCTGGAACGGTAGTTTCTTCAGCTTCTCATATTCATACTGGTTAGTATTCTGATACCTTTTTTGCATTGAAAAGAGTCGATTGCCTATACTTAGGGGTAAATTGAGGGAGCTCTAAACAGGAGAGGAAATCATGAAGTTATTTTATTTGTTGTTACCGGCATTTCTGCTGGCAGCATGCGGACCGGGTGAAAACGATGTATCTGCAGAAGATGCTGAAACGGATTCAGGTATTGCTGATGTACAAATGAGATCACTTGTTATTGTGGATTCAATTGGAGTTGAGCTTGGTGACCCCAATTATGTATTTGGATCTATTGAGGCTGTTGACCACACATCTTCCGGGAATATTCTTGTTCTTGACAGACCTGCGTGCAGTGTTGTGGAGTATACACCTCAGGGAGAATTTGTTCAAAGAATGGGAAGGAGTGGATCAGGTCCGGGTGAATTTTTAAACCCTCTTGCTATGAGTAGACTTGGCGACGGAAGAATAGCAATTTTTGACATAAACAATGGAGGCCTGTTTACTTACTTTGCCAGCGGAGAATATGAAGATAAGACTGATGTTCAGTACAATGAACCGATTCTTTTTCTGACCCCCTCTGTGGACAATACATTTATAGGTACCTTTAATTCTTTCGATTTCGTTGACGAAGAATTACTTATTACTGCCTCAGTTGCCCGTTTCGAGCTGGATTCTTCTGAACCTCTCACGGTGTATTGGCAGAATTCATTCGCCTGGGATTTTCAGGATCTGACCCTCTTGATCAAGGGTTCGTATTTTGCTCAAACCTGGGTATCAGATAGAAATGGCAATGTGTTTGTGGCTCCAAGATCGCCGGAGGAATACACAGTCAACGGGTTCACTGCTCAGGGAGAACCAACGGTGATTATCCAACTGGATATTGAGGCGGTGAGAAAAACTGAAAGTGAGATAGTCGAAGAGGCATATTTCTGGAATCGAAGAGCAGAAAGCATGGGGGCAAACGGCCCATTCAATTATGAGCCTGATGAGAATCGCTGGATGGTTCATTCGCTGGGCATTGATGCAGAGGAGCGCCTCTGGGTTCGAAGAGGCACTGAGGAAACACCCACATTTGATGTATTTGACCTTGACGGTAATTACCTGTTTAAAGCTCAACTTACCGGTACAGGTGGCCCACGGGGATTGTTCTGGGAGATCAAAATAGACGAGTTCGGAATTCTTGCCTATTCCCTTGACCCTGAAGACGGCTATCAGAAATTGTATATTCTCGAACTCGAATAGATTTTGTTTAAGACTTGCCAGGGAAACATATGTTTACTATGATTGTTGTTGATGGCAGGAAATAGTCCCCTCATCAGGGTCACATCAGAAATTTTGCTGAAAGGTGTTGCCATGGCAGACAGAAAAGGTTCAGAGACAGGTAAAAAGAAGGCTCTTGACGCGGCCTTCATGCAGATCCAGAAAAAATTCGGACAGGGCGCTATCATGAAAATGGGAGAAGCACCTGACATGCAGGTTGAGTTCTTTCCCACAGGATCCATATCTCTTGATATAGCTCTAGGTATAGGTGGAGTGCCCCGGGGGCGGGTAATTGAGATATACGGCCCTGAAAGCAGCGGTAAGACAACACTTGCTCTCCACATGCTTGCAAGTGCTCAGAACGTCGGTGGAGAAGTGGCATTCATTGATGCTGAGCATGCACTCGATCCCTCTTATGCAGAGAAACTGGGTCTGAATATAGATAATCTTATGGTCTCTCAACCCAGTAACGGCGAGCAGGCTCTCGAGATAACGGAAACACTTGTTCGCTCCAATGCTGTTGATGCCATAGTGGTGGACTCGGTTGCTGCACTTGTGCCAAGAGCAGAGATCGAAGGTGAAATGGGTGACAGTCATGTTGGTCTTCAAGCTCGACTGATGAGTCAGGCTTTGAGAAAACTTACAGGTGCAGTGGCCCGGTCAAATTGTACTGTAATCTTCATTAATCAGATAAGAATGAAAATAGGTGTGATGTTCGGTAACCCGGAGACAACAACCGGGGGAAGAGCATTAAAGTTCTATGCAAGCCAGAGACTGGATGTCAGACGGATCGCTTCCATAAAAGATGGTGAAGATGTCGTCGGAAGCCGAACACGCGTCAAGGTGGTTAAGAACAAGATTGCTCCACCATTTAAAAAATGTGAGTTTGACATCATGCACGGCGAGGGTATTTCCAAAACCGGAGAGCTTATTGATCTTGGGCTCGAGAAAGATCTTGTTACACGAAGAGGAACCTGGTACTCAATTGAAGGTACCCAGATCGGCCAGGGCAGGGAAAATGCCAGGAAATATCTGGCTGCAAATCCAGAGATCGCACATGATCTTGACCTGAAATTAAGACGAGCATACGGATTAATACCGGAAGAGGATACAGAGGGCGCAGACAAAAAAGAGGAAAAATCATAGAACCGGTACTTTCTGTTCAGAGAGTCAGAAAAGGCAGGGTGTCTGTAACCCTGCCTTCAGGCAACTACCTGGTTCCCGTTTCCAGAGCACCTGAGCCTGGCAGCGATGTTGATCCAGACTATCTATTTCGTGTACAGGATGATTGTGCAAAAAGTGATGTCCAGCATTTTCTGAGTTATTCAGAAAGATCTACAGGTCAGTTGAAAAAAAAAGTTATTTCGCTTGGGTTCTCTACTGAAGTTGCTGAAGCAACTGTCTACTGGGCGATTGAATACGGATTGGTTGACGACCTGCGTTTCTGTGCTCTCTTCCTGTCTTCCCGTACCATGGGCAGATCCAGGCTTAGAATGGAACTTTTAAAAAGAGATGTGCCCGAGGCAGCCATAAACGAAGCTCTTTCCACTGTTACAGAAAAAGAGAGTATCGAAGAGCTCATCAGGCAGGTTAAGAAAAGATACGGACACATAGAAGATCTCGAAACTGCCCGAAGACGTGGTTCCGGATGGCTCTTCAGAAGAGGTTTTTCCGGGGAGATTGTTCATCGGGTACTTAAGGAGTCTTTGTGAAAAGCCGGAAAAACAGATTATTCTGGACTGCACTGGGCAGCAGACTTCTAGGTGAGGAAGACTGTTATCAAACCAGCGGGTTGCCTGAGGAAATGCAGGCGGCTCTTGAATTGTCTGTCAAGATGCCAGAGAATAGTCATGTGTTCCGTGGAGATGATCTTGAGGGCAGAAAAGGCAGACATATATACATGTATGCGTGGAAAATTTTGAGACCTCTGGGATTCAGCCGTCCGTTTCGTTGTGAAGTTTTCCCGGGAATTGAACTGTTCCTGCCCTTTGTCAAGGGGAGTGTTGCAGTGCTTCCGCAGGGCTTCCAGAAAAGGGTTCCTCTGCGCCTGAGAGCTCATGCTCTTGTTGGGAAGAATGCCGCACTGCAAGCACTAAGTATTCATCTGGTTATCGTTGCAGCTATCTACGAAGAGGCAACATGGCGTATTCTGGAGAATGGTGGTTGTTCAGTTTGCACCCCGGATAAATTATTGGATACTCTGCAGGCACTTGACTTATCACAATGAATTGAGCAGATTTGAGACCCCTTGGCATCCATATGTTTCAAGGGAAGGGCTGAGATACACCCGGTGAAAACCGGAGCCCCCGATAGCTGATTGAAGTGAGATAAAATAAAGAACCCCATCCTTTTCCGGAGGCTTGGATAGTGAAGACTTACTCTGCGAAAGCTGGAGAGATTAAAAGGGACTGGTGGCTGGTTGATGCCACAGACCAGACCCTTGGAAGACTCTCGGCCAAACTTGCCATGATATTGCAGGGCAAGAATAAGCCGGTGTACACACCTCATATTGACACCGGTGATTTTGTCGTGGTTATCAATGTAGACAAGATGCGTGTTACTGGTCGCAAGCTCGACCAGAAGATCTATTACCGCCATACAGGATATGCAGGCGGACAGAGATCTACTTTAATGCGTGACATGATGAATGATCATCCTGAGAGAGTGCTTACTCATGCTGTTAAGGGAATGCTTCCTAAAAACAGACTCAGTAGTACTCAGCTTAAAAAACTGAAGATATTTTCCGGTCCCGAGCATACCCATGCTGCCCAGCAGCCCAGGGTACTTGAGATCAAGTAGTCAGGGGGCAGTATGGAACAGTACA
>JAOZRM010000265.1 GCA_029940175.1 Candidatus Sabulitectum sp.
GTAAATTGAAAACGGCTTAGATGACCGTAGGTATAGGGGTCAGAGGGAGCTTAGGTTACATCATTCTCTCCACCGACTCTTTATGGGAAGTATGAAGATCATGTATCCTGAGAAAAGCAGTCAGAACGACTGGTTCATTGTCCTGCACATGATGATTGTTGAACCCGTTGCATTGTTCTGTGACAAGAATGATTCACCAGTTAGAGGAAGAGTCAGAAGTTGAAAATAGAAGCTCGATACTTGATACCAATATTTCTTTTTAGTACTATCATCATAAGCTCCAATCGGATATATTTTAGAGTATGGTACCGGAGTAGATAAAATATGAGTCATTGCATATTTGTTGCTGCTGCTGATTGTTATGGTGTTAAAGAGAAATACACCCCATGGTACTTACTGAATAGTGGAATTTTATGATATTGGTGCAAAATTTTATTACTTGCCTGTAAGCTCCGACTCTTTTGCAGACAGTATTGGAAAGGGTTCAAAATTGGGATTTATGCTGTGCACTGGCTGGTAGCACTAGTGGCATTCACTACGGCTTCCATGGCATACTTGATCGAAACAGACACCCAACTTACTCCCTTTGAGGGAGTGATGATTCTGGAGAGTAGAGCCGATTTTGACAGACTTGGTGAGCAGGGATATCTGCTGGGGACACAGCAGATATCTGAGGTTAAGTTTCTTGTTACTCATGTTCACTCTGATTCTTCAAAACTGTACTTTATAAACTCTTGCGCATACGATTATCACTGGAAGTTCAACCAGGAAGCTCTGAAGTCAGATATGGATCTATATGACTTCAGGGCTGGAGCGTACACTGATACCAACAGAGAGCTTATCGCAGGCAGTCTGATAAGGTATGACAGTTATTCCAGTACAGCTTACCCGAACGGGGTCTATTGCATGGAATTCTGGGCATCTGACCCTATACATGCGGAAGATGTTTCACTGGTATTTTCACTTCTGAAAGAGAGTATGTCATACGCTTTTGATATGCTGGTTTATCACCCCACAGGGGAAACCCAGGTAAGGATATGTCTGGAGGAGAAGGATGAATTTGAGAGCCTAGGCATAGGTGTAATTTTTACCTCGGAACTGTACAATGATGTAGGCTACTCTGCACTGAATACAGGTGTGGCTTGCGGTATGTTGATTGATGGTCGAGAATCAGGCAACTATTCTCATGAGGATATTGTTGTTTTTCAGCATATCCCCAATGATATTAGCCATGTTGCCGGAGTTATTACAACTATACCGCAGACACCTCTTTCGCATATCAATCTGAGAGCAAGGCAGAATGGTACTCCACACGTATTCATCCAGGATTTTACTGAAACAGAAGAATATCAGACACTTCTTGGTGAGTATGTCAGGTTTAGCGCGCTTCCCGGTGGTTACTCTCTGGAGTGCATTCCATACTCGGAGGTAGTTACATGGTTTGAGGCAGTGAGGCATGACAGCAGCACGATACTTCACAGAGATCTCACAGAGCAACGCATTCAGTACCTGCCTGATCTGACTTCCCGGTCCTCAATTGCCTATGGTGCCAAAGCAGCAAACCTTGGAGAGCTGACACAATGCCTTCCTGCTGGAAGCGTTCCCGATGGCTATGTGATTCCTTTCCTTTGTTACCACGAATTCATGGAGTATAACAATGTTTACAGGATGGTAGATTCTCTCTCAGCACTTGATGAGTTCAGCCAGAGCGTTAGTTTCAGGGCTGACATGCTTGCACAGATTCGTACTGCAATTGAAGAGGGTACTGTTCCAATGTGGATGATGAAGTCATTTACAGAGTTGCAAAGGCAATTTGAACCAGGTGTCCCACTCCGGTGCAGATCCAGCACCAACAACGAGGATCAATCTGACTTCAACGGAGCAGGATTGTACGAATCATTCACCCACCATGAAAGAGAAGGGCACATATCACACAGCATTCGTCAGGTATGGGCAGGAATGTGGACCTACCGAGCTTATCAGGAGAGGGACTTCCACAGTATTTCCCATAACTCTGCATGTATGGGAGTGGTTGTGTATCCCAGTTTCAGGAACGAAGCAGCTAACGGGGTTGCTGTTACACAGAACATCTACGACCCCCTGGTTGCCGGATGTTATGTGAATGTGCAGGTTGGGGATGACATGGTAACGAATCCTGATGCTGAATCGGTGCCTGAGGAATTTCTGATCACAAGAGAGTTTCCTTTAGAAGGTGAGATCACAGAGGTACAGTATACGGGCTTCTCAAACAGAGTTGCTGAAGAAGAACGAGTGTTAGCCCAGGCTCAAATATGCCTTCTCGCAGATTACCTGAAGAGTATTCATGAGCATTTCACCAATGAGTACGATGTTGAAAGTGGCGATTGTGATTTTGCAATGGAGGTAGAGTTCAAGATTCTTTCTGATGGCAGCCTTATTGTCAAGCAGGCCAGACCCTGGGTACCAGGCCACAGGCAGTCTGAATACCGATGATAATGCCAGGCATCTTATATTCAGCAGGTTCAGCAATCTGTACTTGGAGGTAATTGAGGAAAATGAATCAAAAAATTGAAATAATGGCTCCGGCTGGTTCATTCGAATCCCTGATGGCTGCGATTAATGCAGGGGCAACTTCAATCTACTTTGGGGTTGGAAATTTGAACATGAGATCCAAGTCAGCTAATTTTGAGCTTGAAGATCTGGTTAAAGTGGCTGGAATCTGTTCAGAGAATAATGTAAGAAGCTATCTTACATTGAATACCATCATGTATGACGAGGATCTGGAAAACTCCAGACACATCTGCGATCTGGCTCTCAAGACGAAAGTAAGCGCTGTAATAGTTTCAGATATTTCAGTTATTGAATATGCAAGATCCATAGGAGTGGAAGTTCATATCTCAACTCAGGTTAATATCTCAAATATGGAAGCTGTCCGGTTCTATTCCAGATACGCAGATGTTGTTGTGCTTGCAAGAGAATTATCACTGGAGCAGATCAGGTACATCTGTTCTGAGATACAAAGAGAAAACATTTGCGGTCCCTCGGGCAAACTACTGCAAATTGAGGTTTTTGTACACGGTGCCATGTGCGTGGCGATTTCCGGGAAATGCTACATGAGTCTGGCTCAGTACAACAGCTCTGCAAACAGAGGAAGATGCTTCCAG
>JAOZRM010000266.1 GCA_029940175.1 Candidatus Sabulitectum sp.
CCTCAGGATACCGATGTATTTCTGCTGAAACTGGATCCGGATGGAAGAGAGTTATGGAGAACAGTTTTCGAGTACCCGGGAGAAAACACACCTGTAGTAATTGGGATCACAGATCCGGGTGAAGTGTTTATGGTGATGAAGTCTTATTCATATGAACCTGAAGATGTGAGTTCAGGACACACTTTACTTGTTTATCAATAGTGACCCGATTGGCATGGAATTCCTGTTAACATCGCAAACAGGAAAGCTTACTGTTTTAGCTCTTCCCCTATTTGTTTATCTACCCGTTTGAACCAGAATTCTTTTTCTCTGCCTGCAGCGGTTAGCAAAGCCTTTGTGAGATTCTCTACAGTTGATTCCAACTCAATAAAAAATGTATTCATTGCGAATTCCTTTTTAGGGTCGGAACCGCTGGAACCAAAGATAATATCTATGTTTGCCTCGATCATCTGATCCATTCCATAAAGCCTGAGATGGAGCAACTCATGAACAACCACTTCTTCCAGCTGCTCTTCAGGTACAGATTCATGTACCATCAAAGCAGCCATTTGATTGTCTCTATCGATCTTTATGTCTCCGGATTTTCTCCATTCCTCAGTCACCAGAACATGTTTGATATCCCAGTCTCTCAATCTGAGGGTTTTCTGCCATTTCTTCAGCAGAACACCTATCTGTTCTTCAGAAATACTCATGATATCTCATTTCTTATTCAGTGTTACTACTGTAACATTTCGTCCTGAAGATCCCCGGCAATTTCAGGATATAGTTTTTCCAGGCAATCAGAACAGAGACCGTGGCTGAACTCAGCATCCGAATGATTGGAAATGTAAGACTCTATCTGCTGCCAGTATCCTTCATCATCTCTTATTCTTTTACATGAACCGCAGATAGGCAACATACCACTGAGAATTTTCACTTCAGCCAGTGCCTCAATGAGTTGATTGTTTCTCTCTGTCAACTCCTCATTTTTCTTTGCTATAATCTCTTTTTCTCTTTTGCTTGCCTTCACTTCCATGGCAATCCTCAGTTTTGAGGTTGTTTCACTTCTGCGAATAACCATGCGCGCTTCTTCCATGTCAAGGTACATGCAAAGTGCAGAATATGCATCTTCAAACTCTCCGAGGGTACGCAGAGCTTTTGATTCTACCCTCTTGAGCTGAGATCGAATTTCATAGAAGCCTTCAAAGAGATCAAACACCTTTTCGGCTTTTCGCACCGTCTTGACTGTCTCTTCCGGTAATCCAGTTTCAAGTTGTGCTTCTGCGAGACGGAGGAGAACAGCCGCCATTGATGATGGCCACCGTGACTGGTCCGCTTTCTCAAGTGCTGTCAGGCACAACTGAACTGCCTCACCGGGGCGGTTCGCTTTTATCAGGGCACTGGAGAGCTTGCTGTATGAAAGAAGTAATTCTCTTTCTATACCAAGCTCTTTTCTAAGATCGAGGGCAATTTTGTGGTTGTTTATTGATTCCTCGATATTGCCCATTTCAAGATTAATTTCAGCAGTCTCAGACCTGGAGAAAGCAATTCCTCTTTTGTTGGAGTGTTTACTGAAGATTGCCTCCGCCTGACTGATTTTTTCCAGTGCGTCTTTGTACTCTTTTCTCGCGCCAAGCAGAGATGCGATATTCAGCAGAACCCTGGCTTCCTCCTGCTCAAAACCATTCTTCTCCGCAAGTTCAAGAGCCTGCAGGTTAATCTCATATGCCCCTGCGTGGTCTCCCAGATAGTGGAGCAGAACTCCGCAATTTGAATACACAGGAACTGCCTCTTCTATTTTTCCTATGGTCAGGAAAAGCTCTGCTGAGACATGACTGTTCTCAAGAGACTTCCTGTAGTCACCGGTTTTGTTAAAGACATTGGCCAGCAATCTGTAAAGCAGTGCTTTTTCGTATACCAGTCCCGAGGTCTGTTCAAGAATTTGCAAAGCTTTGATACATGTAGTTTCAGCAAGTGAATTGTCATTTTCACGATATACCTTCAAAGCGTTCTGATACAACTCTGAGGTAATCTCCTGAAGCTTGTTCATTGCAGCTGTCACAATCACTCCTTCTTCAGGGGTTGCTGGCGGGAAATAACTAACCAGAACAGAGCATATCCCCAGGAAATTCTCTTCCAGCCTGAAAGATGTTTGAGATTAAGCAGTGTAGGTACCTTGTTACCGGATCTCATTTCAGCAAGAATGTGTTCCCGTCCACTATGAGCACTTTTCAAGGCTCTTATGACTTCAACTGGTACCGGGGCGTTAAGCCCAGATAGTGCTTTCTCCAGAGGTTCTGCAATTACTGCTCCCAGTTTTGTACCGAAGGCATTCCTTAAAAACATGTGCCATGTGCCGGCGTTGCTCACTTTTCTGCAAAGCAGGCAGATATCAACCCACCAAACAGGTCTGATGGAAACATTTGTGAGCATATGTATTATTACAAGCAGCAGAGCGTTGTGCCATGCAAAACCCATCAAACCCGGCTCAAGCAACCTTCCGTTATCGAACAGATCAAGTGGAAGTTTGCCTGGAAATGTTGCTGGAAAGTAAAAAATATGTGAATGAAGTTCAGCCATCACCCCATGCTTGTACATTTTCATTTCAGATACAATGCCGGATGTAAAAACACCATCACCAGGTGATCCTTTTGACCAGCCATCCTTATTAAATATCATCATGATCCTCTGACGATTCTTTTCTTCTATAAACAAGTCGGCATCGCACATAGGTCTGCCGCCGGGAAAGGGATAGATGCTTCTTGCAAGATCAAAGCCCTTCAATGCCCAGACAGTGATTCCTTCTTTTGCTATTTCTTTCAGAACCGTGCGTACAATCTGTTCCTGGCGGAACCACATAGCTCCGGCGGAAAGACTGACTTGCTTTTTCCCGATCTCACGGGACAGAAGTGGAGCTAGATCATGCCTGATACCAGGTTCAGGCCCTGCATAACCACCACTGGCCGCTCCTGCCAGCAACCACTTGCAGGCCTCTTTTGTAATCAAATCAGGCTGATAAGAATTTTTCATATTATCTAATGGATACTTCAGAAAGAACAATAATACAACCCTTTTGGGAATCTCCCGTATTGGTTCTGCTTAATATGTCTTTTGACCAGCATCAGGTGTGTTCTTTCAGGATTACGCGA
>JAOZRM010000267.1 GCA_029940175.1 Candidatus Sabulitectum sp.
ATTCAAACAGAAAAAGTTTTACCGATGCGGGATCCCTTCAGTTCAGACCATTTCCGGACAAAGAAATGCTCATGCCGTATTATGAGGTTCCTCCTTCTGTTCTGGAAGACCCTGCTGAGTTTTGTGAATGGGCTTTGTGTTCTCTGCGGATTCCGTCTTCCTCAAAGAAGAAGATCGCTGGCAGAAAAGAATGAGGAATTACATACAGCTGTAGCTATAGGATTGATTCAAGTATCTCAGTTATTATCTCCGGTCGCCAGACAACTCCGATCTCAGCATCCAGATACTGAGCCGAGTAGATACCGAGAAAATGAGTTACCACATTCTCTGTTGAGGAACCATCAAACGTTCTCAGCACAACTGGAGCCCCGGACATACCTTCCCTGGTTGTAGCATCAACAAGGAAAGCTCTAGAACCCTCTACATCCAGATCGTACTCAGATGCCAGGTGAGCCGTTTTCCATATAGGCATTTTTCCAGTGGAAGCTCTTCCGTACGGGAAACCGATTATGTAAAGCGTTTGTCCTGGAATTACAGCAGGATCAATATTCTCCTCTGAAAGATCAAGAGTGTGTAGTAGAGCACCACTTGGAATTTCCTCCAGAGGAAGAACCGCTGCATCTGCTTCCTCATATCTGTGAGAGATCCACCTTTGATCACCGTTTTCTTCATAGAGAGATTCTACACCAACGGTCCACTGGCCGAGAAGAGGTCCATGGTACCACAAGTGAAGTTCCACCGGAGATGAAGAATCAGAGGCCAGAGGAGTGCCGGTAAAAAAGTCAATACCTGTGAATACGTGCTGATTTGTAACAAGATAGTATCTTGAATCATGCTCCACGATAAAGCCTGTTGCAGAGAATACATACTGGCCATCAGTTACTACATTGAGATACAGACTTTGGAGACTGAGCGGGTCAAATGAGCTTGAAAGAGCAGCAGCAAAGAAGATGAAGTTCAACATAATTCACTCCAGACTTACAGAGTATTTCTCTCTGATAATACTAGAATATTAGTAGAACGCAAATAATGTTTCACAACATGTAGTGAGATAACAAATTAGGTAAGTATATAAAAACCGGCCTGTGAAAGACCGGTTCTTATTCAAGAGAATTTACTTGTTGAATTTGAAGTAATCGTCAAAAGGCTCAGAATATCCTTTTGGTACGTACTCTCCAGTTTTCTTTACAACTACATACTCACCGGCATAATCTCCGGTAGCTACTTTTTTTATCATGGTGATCAATCTGTCTACATCTTCTTTTGAGCTGTAGCACCCCAGGCTCATTCTGACCATACCTGGCATTTTTGATTTGTCTCCTGCGAGAAATTCATCTCTCCACGATTCCGCTTCCTCATCTGATAGATTAAGAAGACTAACTACGTAGGGGTGAGCACAGAAACAACCGCTTCTCACTCCAATTCCTCCTTCGTAGCCCAGTATTGCAGCAAGAAGAGAATGGGGAACATTTTTAAGATTGAATGGGATGACACCAACTCTGTCAAGTTTCTCCGGATCGCTTTCACCGTAAATAATGATATCAGGGATTTCCTTTAAACGATTAAGAGCATACTTGGTCAATACAACTTCATGCTCCTCTATCTTTTTCATAGAATAGTTCATTAGAGCCAGTGCTGAAGCGGCCATGGCCACTGCTCCCGCTACATTGGGGCTTCCAGCTTCTTCCTTATCCGGGAGACCAGCCCAGAAGACTTCAGTGGGTGTAACCACACTGACAGTGCCTCCTCCACTGTAGTCAGGAGAGCAGTTAAGGAAAGCCTGTTTAGGACCGATCAGAACTCCAGTACCGTACGGGGCATACATTTTATGACCTGCAAGAACAACGAAATCAAGATGTTCAGGATCATCATCCGGTTTCATATCAATTTCGCGATGAGGAGCCAGCTGCGCAGCATCGATCAGGATAAGAGAGCCTGCTTCGTGCACTTTTCTGGCCAGACGGTGAACAGGCTGAAGATATCCTGTTACATTTGCAGCCCCAGTTATTGCAACAAGAACCAGTTTGTCTTTGTGCAGAGCGAGTTTGCGATCAAAATCGTCTTCATCAAGTCTTCCATCAGGAAGAGTGCCAACATGAACGACTTTGAAATGGTCTCTCCATGGAAGATCGTTGGAGTGGTGTTCCATGCGTGTAGTTATTACAACACAGTCATCTCCGGAAGGTAGAGAGTGAGCCAGTTTGTTGATAGCCTCAGATGCATTTTTTCCCAGAATAACTGTATTATTAGATAGATCTGCCTTTACAAATTGAGCGATGATCTCACGCGCCTCATCAAAGATCCTGGTACTGAGACGGGATTTAAAACCTGTTCCTCTGTGTACACTGGAGTAGTAAGGCATGAAGTTGTTCAACGCTTCTACCGAGTCCATCAAAGGAGGGGAGCTGGCTCCGTTATCAAGATTAACGTAAGTGACCGTAGATCCGTCAAGAACAGGTGTTTTCCTGTCAAGACCAAAAATTCTGTCTCTCATTTTCCACCCTTGTTTTTATGAGGCACTAATTCTTAAGATGTGCAATGGCTGCCAAATATACAAATATATTTCATGAAACTCAATACCGTAGATGTGGAAATTGATCATGAAACGGAATAAGATTTGGAGGAAACTTCTAAATACCTGTGGCAATAGCTCATATGATCATTAACCATTCCAGCTGCCTGCATGTGAGAATAGCAGATCACCGGTCCGAAGAAGCTGAATCCGCGTCTTTTCATGTCTTTGCTGATTTTGATTGAAAGCTCTGTTTTGGTTGGAACATCCTCAATTCTCGAATAATTGTTGTTGATAGGCTTACCATCGGTGAATTGCCAGATGTAATCTGAAAAACAGCCATAGCTTGAGGCGGTTTCCAGAAATGCACTTGCATTACCGATTGCTGCTTCTATCTTTTTTCTGTTTCTTATGATTCCGGAATTGTCAAGAAGAACTGCAACATCTTTTTTTGTGTAGAGGGCTATTTTCTCAGGGTTGAAGTTTGAGAAAGCCGCTCTGTAATTTTCGCGTTTATTGAGAATTGTCTGCCAGCTCAGCCCGGCCTGGGCACTTTCAAGAAGTATGAACTCGAACAATTTTCTGTCGTCAAATACTGGAACACCCCAC
>JAOZRM010000268.1:0-1372 GCA_029940175.1 Candidatus Sabulitectum sp.
TGTAGTATCGAGTGTTGTCTATCAAAGGAGTCGAAAATGAGAATTCCCATATTATTGTTGGTTGTGTCTGTTTTTGCTGTTTCTGCTTTTGCTCAGACAGGGGATGCAATATTTACACAGAGCTATAATTTCAGTGATGTAGACGGAGGAGTGACATCGGCAAGTCTTGCTGATGATTTTGTTCCGGATTTCTCTGGGGATATTCAGCACATTGTATTGTGGATGGTATTCACGGGATCTCCTCCATCAGACATTTTTATTGAACTATCAGAGGACAATGGAGATGTTAACCCTAATAGTGCCGCTTCTCTGATCTCCGGTAATCTGATTCCTTCTATTGTTGCCAATGGTGATTCATTGTATGGTTATCCTATAAGTGAAATGACTCTTTCATTTCCTTCGGCAACTTCTGTAACTGTTGGAGAGCTATATTGGCTTGAGGTCGGTACTGTGTCCGGTTTATACTGGGTGTATCAGGATCCTGTTGTTTTTGGCACTTCATTGTGGAATTTCTCAGCAGGTGAGTATCACAAAATGTCTGAAGCAGGAGATGATTTTGATTCCTTCTTCGAGATAAGAACGCCTGTCGCCCTCGAAAGAAGCAGCTGGGGGGCTATTAAGGCTTCATTCTAGCTGACCTATTTTCGCAAATTCTTGCAAAACATAGTTTAACGGCAAAACCTGCCACTAAACAGGTGTACGTGGAACTGTCCGCAGTTTAATGTGTTTACTATAATCGTTATAGGGTAAACGATTTCTGGGGTTTGTATGTCGAGGGGAAGGCGTATGAGGGGTATTGCTTTAGTTATTACGGTTATGCTGGTTATGGCTCCTTTTGTATCTGGGCAGACTGGCGATGCTATTTTTGAGCAGAGTTATGACTTTGGGTCAGTAGAGGGAGGGACGCACTACGCCAGTGTGGCCGATGATTTCACTCCTGATTTTACAGGATATTTTCAGCACGTCATTGTTTATCAATACTTCAATGCCACACCTCCAACTGAGATATTCCTGAAGATCACACAGGACGCGGGTGACATCAACCCAAATAATGCTACTACGATGCTTTCCGGGACCTTTGCTGTTTCCTACCAGGACACTGGTGATGTGTTTGCCGGTAAACCTATCTATGAAATGACAATTGATCTTGGGCAGACTGTTGCAGTGGATGCAGGCAGCTTGTACTGGCTTGAGTCCGGTTTGATTTTTAATTCTTTTGTTCTCTACCAGGACCCTGTGGTATTCGGCTCACCAATGTGGTACTTTGAGGGTGGCCAGTACCATTCCTTTGCAGAGCAGAGCCACAGCTGGGATTCCTTTTTCGAGCTTCGAACACCTGTTGCCCTGCAGCGGAACAGCTGGGGCTCCATAA
>JAOZRM010000268.1:1382-3109 GCA_029940175.1 Candidatus Sabulitectum sp.
AGCTTCTTTCTAGCATAGGCAGCAGGATCAGGATAAATCTTCCAGGAGAGTTCTCCCATCCCAATCCTTGTACGGGGTGTTATATTGGGGGAATAAATACCAACTGGAGGAACCATGGAAAAGCTCGAATACGCAAAAGGTGTGGTTTTTAGAAGAGAGCCTGCTGGAGGCATTCTTTTCAACATAGATACCGGTGATCTGCAGGTAACAGAAGGCGTGGCCTTCGGCATCTGCGACATGATAGACAACGGAAAAGACAGAGAAAAGATCCTTTCTGAATTAAAGAAACACTACCCGGAAGAGCAGAATCTAGAGCAGGATCTTGATGACTTCATAAAGGAGCTCAAGGAAAAGGGTGCTCTGGTTTGAAGGCTCCCTACTGGGTTTCTCCACTTGAGGCAAATCTTCTTATTACCGGAAGGTGCAACCTCAGGTGCAGGCATTGTTCGGTGACCAGTTACGGTGGTTTGAACACTGACCTTCCTCTTTCCGCATGGAAAAAGATTCTGGACGAACTCCAGAGGAGCAAACTTCTTAAGCTCACCATAACAGGAGGAGAACCTCTTGCAAGACCGGATTTCATTCAGTTCCTCGGTGAAGTCTACAAAAGACCTTTCAGATTCTCCATTAACACCAATGGAACCCTGATAACTCCTGAGATCATTGAAACAATAAAGGGGTACTCTTCCAGGTTCAATGAATTCATGGTAAGTCTTGATGGCCCGGATAAAGAGACTGTTGACAGCCAGAGAGGCGCCGGGGTTTTCGAAGAGCTGGTTCTGGGTGTAGACAAGCTTCGCAATGCGGACATACCTTTCGGGTTCTACTGTACAACAACAAGTATTAACGTTGACAGGGTGGTTGAAACCGCAGAATTTGCTCTTTCCCTTGGTGCCCAGTGGATCAAATTCAATAACTTCCTTCTGGCCGGACCGGAGCTGAACAGTGATATGGTTCCTGAACTGGCAAAGGTGAATATGGCTGCGGAAGAGTTGAGTATTCTTGCTGTGAAGTACCCCGGCAGAATTCAGGGAACTCTTCTGGATATGCGGGTCACAATGCTAAAATGCAGAGAAGGAGAACTTCGCAGGAGAAAAGACAGGGCATATTCGTGCGGCGGAGGTGTTGGGAAAATTGCCGTTTTCCCTGATGGCAGGGTTACTCCATGTGATCATCTTCCGGATCTTGCATTGGGTGATATTACCCGGCAATCTCTTGAGAAAATACTTACCGGCGGGGAAATGAAAAAATTTACCGAATTCATGAACCAGAAAAGATCTGACTATCCTGAATGCACTGATTGCAGATACCTGGACTTCTGTTCCGGTGGCTGCCCTGTAGAGCCCCTGAACATGAAACAGGATATCGGCCTCGACAGGCATTCATGTCTGAAACGGGCCATGGGAGAGAAATGACATCACAACTGCCCAAGCTGGGTGTTCTGTACATCAACCCTGCAGGGGGCTGCAATCTGCACTGCAGACACTGCTGGGTAAATGAAGGTTCTTTCACCGGAGAGCTTCTGTCTTTGGGAAATTGGAAAGAACTGCTTTCTCAGTCTGTAGCAGAGGGGTGCAGTTATCTGAAATTCACAGGTGGCGAACCGCTGCTTTACCACGATATTGTTCCTTTATACAGGTACTCGGCAGACCTCTTTCCCAAGGTTGTTATAGAAACCAACGGAACTCTTCAGCCTGAAGGGTTGTGGGAAGCATTTGCAGAGAAGA
>JAOZRM010000269.1 GCA_029940175.1 Candidatus Sabulitectum sp.
GCTGCCGTTGCAGAAGCAGTGCCAGCACGTATTTACACAGGGTGCTGCGTGAATTCGAACAAATATTAATTCTGCCACAATTTCTCCCTGTCCAAAGTATTCTTATACCATATATGCTTATGAATCTGTTTGATCAGTTTCTTGACAATTCCAAAACTGGATCTCTTCTCTAATTCATTTAAAAGTCAAATCTCAGTTGAACTCTAAGAGCTGTATCGGTCTTCTCATTTCCCGGGGTGGGGGGTTGACTGTAGTGTATTACATCGTATCCCATTATGAACGAAAGACTTCCAGTGATTGCTGATCTTGCTTCGAGAACACTTCCTATGTAGTAGTTCTCAGAATCCTGCAGGTCACTTGTAAATGTTGCAGATTCAACAATTGTCCAGGAATCACTGATCTGCCATTCAAGGTCTGTTCCTGAGTACCAGGTTGAAGTCTCCAGGATGACATTTTCGGTGCTTTCTCTTTTAAGAAATCCTGCTCCTGCTTCAAGTGTAGCAGAAAATGGGCCACCGGAGATCATTTCACGGCCAAGACCGGCAGATAAGCCGGATTCACTGCTTATTCCAGAGACTTCATCCTGTGTCCAATATGCTCTTGCTGCAGCATAGTTGTTCTCTGTAAAACTGTATTTGATAGAGCCATCTACAAAATACTTCTCTCTGTAGGTTGAGTCGCCCTGTCTGCCATATGATCCAGTAAGAACAAGACCTGTTTCCAGCATCTGTACAGGGTGGCCTGATAACTCTAATCCTACATCAATCTGCTTCACGTCACTGTTACCGGAGGTTACAAGTCCTCCAGCATTTACACTGGCTTCAAAAGCAAAGACAGATAGAGCTGATACAAAACAAAGAGCAATAATAAGCTTCATTCAATAGTTCCCTTCTGCAGTTTCCAGCTCCCTAATTGTCAAAGAATCAGTGAACTACCTCTACGTACCAATAAATTACTTCGCAACTCAAGACAATAGCCTTCAAAAAACCATTTGAAACTGTTATGGTACTCTGATAATAATGAATTCTTCCTGAAAATGGCGGTCTCAAGGACAATTGAGTTTCTCTGTGTCCCGGTACAGAAGAATTACTGGTCGAGTTAATAATTTCTTTCAGTGATCCCCAAGAAGTTTACTCAGCTTCTCCAACTTAACAGCGGTACTGGATTCAAGCATTTTCTGCTTGTAATGGGCACTGTCGATGCCTGCAACAAACTTCTTGAACATGCTCTGTGCTCTGGTAAGCTCTTTTCGGGCCTGATAAAGCCTGCCCCTGGCATGAAGGCACTCGGTGAAAGTACCCACAAGATCTATGGTTCTTATTGATGTATCTTCATCAATATCCATTGTTGCCTGGCGGAGGTTTTCCTCGGCTTGCTCCAGGGCACTGGCTCTTTCCAGTGAAGGGTTATGAAATCGCTCTGTTCCTCTGTAACCCCGGAGGATTTTCAATGTGACATCATCCATGGTTCCGGCTACTTCATCTGATTCCAGTTCAGCAAGATGGATGTCGGCTGCTTTATAGTCCTTTTTGTTAATAAGCATTGTAACCAGATTCATTCTCGCATTCAAAGCCATAGGAGCAAGACCCAGCTCATCGGCGGACTCGATGGCTTTCCTGTATCTGCTCTCTGCACTGGCGAAATCGTTTTCATTTGTGTCCAGTATGGCCAGGTAACTGTTTGCCCATACTCCAAACCTTTTAGTACCCGTTGCTTCCACCAGATCAAGGCATCGCTGAAAATAGTCTCTGGAAAGGTCGAATTCCATAGCATTGTAGTAAGCCTGACCGAGATTGACATAAGTACCCATTATGGAGTGGGTATCCCCTGTTTCAGTGAACACCTTCAGAGCATCATTGAGAATATCAATTCTTGTTTCATATCTACTTGTTGCAAAGAGTGATACTGCAGTATTCAGAAGAGCTTTTGCCTCACCGATCCTGTCGTTGAGTTGACGGTATATGGTAACTGCTTTTAAACATTCCTCTGTGCTGTCAACCCTTGCGAGAGCTTCAAGAGCAATTGTACCATGCCTCATGTAGAAGGTGGCCAGAAGCTGCTTTCTTTCCCGCTGGTCTTTGATGGTTTCAATGTGTTCTTTAACCGTTTTCAGCAATTCCAGACTTTTGTCTACAGATCCGGTGAGATACTGTATGAAAGCAATCTGAAGACTTGCCATTATTCTTTCTTTTCCTGGTGGAAGGAACTCAATGGCCGCCTGGTAAAGCTTTTCAGCCCCGGTGTAATCTGCCATGTTGAAGTGAAGAAGTGCCTGGTGAAAACGAAGTAATCCTATCTGATTGCCGTGTGTGGTAAATCTGGCCGCATCCTTGAGTAATTCAGTGGCTTTTTTGTGTTTTGCGAAGTGGGTATACACTTTACCCAGTTCCACCCTGGCAAAAAATGCTTCCTGGTTGATTTCTTCAGCAGAGCCAGTGAAAGACATGTACTGCTCAAGCCAGCGAAGAACTTCCCGCTTAGCATCTCTTTCATCTGCCTGTTTCTCTGCCAGCAGGGCAAACTGCATGGCCCTGGAAGAGTCGAGGCTGTCTCCGTAATGGTGGGCAACCAGAGGTATAACGCTGGTGTCCCCGCTGTTAAAGATGTCTTCATAGTAGAGTCCGAATCTTGACTGAAGGGTCTTTCTTGTTCCAAGAGGGAGCTCCTGAAGAAGGTAACTGCGCATTGTTTCATGAACGAAGCAGTATTCAATGGTATTAGATCGGGACAGTTCTTCACTTATCAACGCCAGTCGAAGAGGTTCTTCCAGGGTTTTTGCAACATCAAACTCATTCCTGTGAAGAACTACAGAGATCGGCCGCAGAGAAAAACAGCCTCCAGCCATGAGTGCACCGGTGCGTAGAACTTCCATTGTGAAGCTGTCAAGATTCTCCAGTCGTGCAGACATCAACTGAGAAAGAGTTTCCGGAAGAGGGAGATCGCTGCCTATCTCGTACTTCCAGCCCCCTTCTACCAACGCCTCTATTGCTCCTTTGCTGTGGAGAGATATGAGAAGTTCTCTAAGATACATTGGATTTCCACTGGATTGCTTTACAAGTATTTGAAGAACTTC
>JAOZRM010000093.1 GCA_029940175.1 Candidatus Sabulitectum sp.
GGCGAATTTTCCGCATTTACACTGCGGTGGACTGAGGTTGATAACGCTCAGTATTACGAGGTCCGTGCCTCGGAGACCCCCATTACCGCCGAGAACTGGTTTGATGCAACTATCATGACTACGGTTCAAGCACCGGCTGACACTGCTAATGTTTTTGTCAGAGTTGAGGTTCAGGAAGAACCCTGCATCGGCTGCGGTCTGTGTGAGCAGGTCTGCCCAATGGATGCAATAGTAGTTCAGGGCGGGGTTGCAGTTATTGATTATGACCTTTGTACCGCTTGCGGTCAGTGTATGGATGTCTGTCCGGTTGATGCCATCACCGGTACCAGATATGCGAAGGATTACTACTTCGGAATCAGAGCTTTCCTTGGAGAGGAGACTCCAGCTGCTGATATTTCTGTTTCGGAAGGTGCATGGAGACTCATTTACTACAACAACTATTACACTTTCAATCCTACCAACAGTTGCGGTCTATGCATTCAGGGCGAAGACACTCTGGGTTGCTACGGCGGCTGTTATGTGATCAATGATTTTGCTGATGAGGAAAGAGAAGTTTTCTGCGGGTATGGTTGCCCAGTTGATGCAGTATGGCAGGACACTCTTCCGATAGGTTCTATTCCAAATATGATCTACATCGACTACGATGATTGTATCAGCTGCGGACAGTGCCTTTTCGAATGCTGGAACTATCAAAACATGATCAATCCAGATCCCGCTGCTTCCTATGTGGGCATGCGATCCATGAAACGCCGGGTTGTACCGGCAGAATGGGTAACAGATCAACCATTAAGACCGTAAGACTTTATAGAGAAAGGAGCTTTCATTGAAAAGCATTATTACGATCCTTGTATTTGCACTGGCTGCTATGGCAGGTGTTTTCAATTTTACCTGGGAACCTCTTGATGTAGAATTTTCCACACTGGAAATCCAGGCAAAGGGAGCCGTTGTCAAGACTATTGAAGCAGAAGAAGGAATCTTTCCTGAGGGTGCTGAAGTCATTGAATCCTACTATGTAGTTCCCGAAGGCTGTATAAGCTGTCAAATTTGCGTGGGTCAGTGCCCTGTTGATGCCATCACCATGGATGATAATGATCTGGCAGTTATTGATCCTGAAATTTGTATCAACTGCGGAATATGTGCCAGTGGTTGCCCAACAAGTACCATCGAGCTTCTGGATGCTGATGACTGTGCCCTGTACGGTATTGATGCCGAGGGTAACAGTGTATTGCTTCAAGAGGAATTAGAGGAGGACTAATGCTTAGAAAAGGGATATTGATTCTGGTACTTGTTCTGCTGGCTGCAGCTGTGGCCACAGGTGGTACAAGGTACTGGGTTGAACCGGATAAGTGCAGTGGATGCGGAGACTGCCTGGTAGTGTGTCCCGTTGAGGCAATAGTGATTGAAGATGGAACTTCACACATCATCCCTGAAGCCTGCATCAACTGCGGGTTGTGTCAGGGGGTGTGCACCTATGACGCGATTCACTAAGCTTTTCTTTTTTGCCGCTCTGGGATTACTGGTTTTTGCTGCCTGTGAAGGGCCTCTTGCGAACGCCATGCTTACGGTGGATACAACAAGATGTGTAGGCTGCGGAGAATGTGAAGATGTCTGTCCCTACGATGCTATTGAAGTCATCGATGGAGATGCAGTGATCGATCCAGGGCTCTGTCACCAGTGCAACCGATGTGTTGAAGTCTGTCCGGAAGGAGCGATATACTAATGAAATATTTTACTTTATTGCTTCTTGTTGCAGTTACCGCTTTTGCAGTAAACTTTGAGGGTTTTGCCCAAATGCATGTTGTCTCAGACAGCATTAACTACGGTGAAGGTCTTCAGAACTGGGGTCAGGGCGGTTTCCGTGTTGACGGCAGCAACTGGAATGTTCTTCTGAACGCCAGCAGAGTTAAGAGCGGGGAAGGTGCTGTTGTTCCCCGGTTCTATAGAAACCATCTTGAAGCTCACCTTGAAAGCAGAATTACTTTCGGTGGTTTTACCATTAATCCCGAGATTCAAGTTAACAAGGATCTGGACAGTGCGGGCGTGGTGCTGCCTCTCTCCCTTGGTGAAGGATACAGAAACGCAGCCTTGAGACCCGGGTTATCTCTGGGGTATACCCTTCCAGGAGTTTTCGAGGTAAACGGTACAGGCAGATACTGGAAAAAGGATGTTGTAGCCCTTGATTCAGATGTTGAAGATACTGAATGGACGGAAGTGTGCTACGGTGGAGATGTGTTGTGGCATACCCCGATAGGTGGCTATCTTGCTGTAGGTGGAGTATCTCACCAGACAAAACTTGATGCTTATGACTACGATCAGAGCTGGTCCAGGGTAGATATCTCCGCAGGATACGTGCCATTGCGTTTTCCTTCAAGAACCTTTCTTACTGCTGAGGCTGAATACTCTCTTTACACAGGAGAAGACTACACCGGCCTTGCTCTTCCCAACAGGTTCACAGCAAGACTCAGAGCTGTGCAGAATGTAGCCAGAAATGTCATGTTCAACATCACATTCAGCCAGGCTGCAGACTTCTACGAGGATGAGACAAGATTCGGCCCGTTCCAGAGCGCAATCAGAACCCAGTACAAATTTGAAGGATGGGGCAATGTACCATCTTCAATCGTAATTGGCGGTCAGCTTACTGAGTCTGCCATTACCACAAGACTGGGTGAACTTGAAGGTCGCATAAGTATTGTAAGCGGCCTCTCTGCTCTGGTTACCGGAAAACTCTGGTACGGTCCCAGTTCAGTAGCTGGCACCGGAGGATATCGCACCAGGGAGATCATTGGCGGCGGTCTTGAGTTTCGTATGAACAACGGAATGAACACCTTTGTTATCTACGAACGTGAAGCTTCCAACCTTGCACCCAATGATGTATGGGGCAAAATCAGAGGAGGCGTGGGCTTCTACCCGGCACAATTCTGATTTATCGGGAACAAAACTTGCCGCGGTTGTTATCTTACAGGTATCAATCGCGGTATTTTTATTTACTCAGTTGAAGGGAATCTATTAATGTTCACCGGACTTGCAGAAGGAACAGGACTGGGGCTTGCCACCGGAATTTCATGCCTAGCATCCTGCGGCCCTATATATCTCACCTACCTTCTTAGCGAACAACGATCCAGCAAACAATCCCTTGTTACAATTCTTATGTTGAACCTGGGGAGATTTGTCTCTTATGCTGCTTTCGGAGCCATTATGGGCATGCTTGGCGGCAGCCTGCCATCGTCGATCAGAATTCCTCTGGCTTTCTCCGGGTACATTCTTTTTTCAGTCTACATGATTGTTTCTGTAGTGAGAGTAAACAAGAAGTGTAGCGGGTGTGACATCCCCAAATGGATGAAACTTACAAAAAGCCCGATTCTTCTTGGAATACTTACTGGATTTTCCGTATGCCCTGCATTCCTCATTGCCCTCACCAGTGCATTTGACGCAAGTGGTCCTTTGAATGGTGCAATGCTTTTTACCGGTTTCTTCCTTGGAACAACGGTGTACATGCTGCCATTTGCAATAGTGGGGCTCTTCAGTAAGAAAAAGTGGTTGAATTCTGTGGCAAAATATGCAGCCATCTTTGTGGCAGTGTACTTTGGTATCATGGGAATTAGAGGGCTTGCAAGCTACTACCTGCAGTCCGGAGATGTTCTGATTGATGTCCATGATCACGATGAGCATGAGGAAAGCGGACCTGTGAGCATTTACAATGCTCTGGAGGAAGATTCCATTTACATACTATCCTTCCCGGAGATAGACGGGGATCGCGGTGCAGATATGTTTAATGACCTCCAGGGAGCTGAGGGGCCTGAAATAGTGCTTGTCCTTGCAGATACAGCAAACTGGGATGATGCTCTTAATTCAATTCCCCATTTGTCCGGTGTGATAGCCCCATGGTGGATGGACTTCCGTTCCGGTGCCGAACTCACCCAGTGGCAGGAAAACGCAAATCTCTCCGCAGAGGAAAGACGCTTCAGACTCTTTGCCATTGAATACGAACCATACGACACCGAACGGGCAGGTATTGTCTATCAGTATCTGGCTCGATACAGTTTCAGGTGCGATCCTGACTCAGGATTCACATTTTTATTAACAAGTGAAACCGGCTGTACAACATCAGCAGACTGCAACACATGTCCTGCCTATCAGGACTATTAACAGGAGGTTAGGGATGTCCTCAAAAGCAGGTTACGCCGGACCAAAAGTTAAATCAGATATTCTTGTGGAATTTACGCAGAATGAAAGTACTCTTTCTCTCTCCGGGTTCACTGAGGAACAGGAACAGGCGATACTGGAAGCTGCGGAAAGGCTCGAGATCACAAAGGGCGCTGTCACCGGAGAAGACTTCGGTGCTGCACCATGGGTTGCTGCAGCACGATTCGAGGCTGCTGTGAGAAATGAACTGGGTGAAATGTTCCTCCCCCTGCCACCTGCTGCAAGATGGTCTGTTCAGCCAAAGGACAGACCAAGACGAAGCAGACTCTATGCCCCGGGAAACAGACCTCGGTTCATCGAAAAGGCCGCTGCTGCCGGAGCAGATGGCATCATCCTCGATCTGGAAGACAGTGTTGCTCCGGACAGGAAAGATGAGGCTCGAATACTGGTTGCTTATGCACTGGCAAATACCGACTTCGGTAATGCAGAAGTCATGGTCAGGATTAACCAGGGAGACAGAGCCGCTGATGATCTCAACTGGATCGTACCCCAGCCAGTCCAGCACATCCTTCTACCAAAAGTTGAACTTGCCGAAGATGTTGCAGCAATTAGAGATATGGTGGAAACTGTTATGGTTCTCTGCGGCAGAGATTCCTTCCCATGGCTCATGCCCATACTGGAAAGTCCCAGGGGAATTCTGAATGCCCTATCCATTGCCGATTCTGTTCCGGAGATGGCAGCTCTTACTCTTGGTCTCCAGGATCTCACAGCGGAGATAGGAATAATGCCCACACCGGAGGGAACAGAGAGTTTCACAGCAAGAAGCCTTGTTGTTCTGGCAGCCAGGGCAGCCGATCTACAGCCTATCGACACGGTATATGCTGATGTGAAGAATGCTGAGGGACTGTCAAAAAGCATTAGAGAAGCAAAAATCCTTGGTTTTGTTGGAAAGGGCTGCATACACCCATCACAGGTAAAACTTGTTGAAGAAGGTTTCATGCCATCTGAAGCTCAAATAGACAAAGCAAGAAAAATAGTTGCCGCAATGGAGGAAGCTAAAGCAAAGGGACTCGGGGCAATTGCTCTCGGTTCAAAAATGATCGACCCGCCGGTTGCCCGCCAGGCTCTGGCCGTACTCAAACTGATCGGGGAGTAAACCCGCTAATCAGGGTTTGAAACGATATACCACTTCACTTGCAAAAAGCGAGGGGAATCTAGCCGGGAGTTTAAATACTCCGGGCTTTCCCCTCAAACCCAGTACGTCAGGCTTACTGTACCCCAATTTTTCTGACCAGTAAACAAAGTCCTTAACACTCCAGTATCTGAGATGTTCTCTAGGATCAGAAATGTATGTTACCGGAAATCGCCCAAAAAGCAATCGCAGCCTGTGAGCAAGATATCCTAGATTTGGAGTTGATATATAGAGCCCTTTTCTGTAATGGCCCCTCATGTTGGCAAGCATTACCTCGGTATCAATTACATGCTCGGCGACTTCAAACATTATTATATGATCCCACTGCCCCTGAAGATTGTTTCCAGGCAGAGACAGGTCTGTATCTAAAACTTCAAATCCCTTTTTTTCTACAACAGAAAGAGCAGTTTCTGAAATATCAAGACCTGTGCCCTGAATGCCTCTTGCGTCTCTCAGTACTTGAAGGGTTTCTCCTGTTCCACACCCAATATCCAGAACCGTATCACCCTTTTCTATGAAAGATAGAACTCCTCGTGCTCTTCTCTTGGCAGGCTCGGTTACTATCTGCTTTTCCTCGCGCTCTTTCCAGTAATCCTCATAATTCAGTGTACTGGATGCAATGCTATCAGGCAGGGGCATATTCCCGAATACTTCCTGAAAAGCACTCCGCCCCTTCTCGCCTTTAACTCTGGGATCAGCCATGAACCATCCTCTCGTTTTTCTACCACCGCAATATACACTTCAACATGCAAATCTGAAATATTGAGGATTCAGCTTAACACTCATTGTCCTTAATTTATTCTTTCCAACAACCACGGCTAGATATGCAGGCTTGACATGCCATAGCAAAAACTTCCTATTAGTAAGTGAGAGGTAGGTTTATTATTATGAGTTACAAGTTTATATTGTTCTTCTTGTTCGGAGTCATCTTTGTTTTTGCTGCCAACGCTGCAAGTTTCTATGATGACTTCGCAGACAATGACATAAGTGACTGGGAGCCTCGCTGTGTTCCCGGAAACTGGTCTGTATACGATGGAATGGTTCATGGAAGCACTACATTTTCTCCTACCTTCCTTACTCCACTGAATGCATTCGTTTTTGAGGATGGAGAGATCACCGTTAGCGCTGGAGCTGTTCATGTTGTAGGTATCTGCGCCAGACTGGACGAAGATGATTCGGGTATATATGCGTACGTTTCTCCTGATCATGATGTTGCAAGGATCCGACTGGCGAATAATGGAGGTCAGTCAACAATATTCAACTCCCTTAATGCAGATTTTCCGTCAGGTGTAGAGTATGAGTTAACTCTCATTTGCGCAGGAGAAAATCTTACTCTTAATATCGATGTTCCATCTACAGGAGAAAGCTGGGTTCTGGAAGCAATAGACCCCAACCCGCATGCAGGTATCTTCGGCTTTCATATGGGAGATGAGCCTGATGCTTACTGGGACTGGATTGAGGCTGAAGGTGCTGTTGTTGGCTCAGGTGATGCTGATATTACCTGGATGACAACTAACGATCAGAGCCTTGGAGATGGAGACTATACCCTTGAACCAGGGGAAACTGTTGATCTCGGTATTCAAGTCACCGGCAATGGCAGTGAACCCCTTCTCAACACCTTTGGTGTTCTTCAGTCAATGAATTCAGACCTGGTTGTGATAGACAACTATGTTACATACGGCACAATTGATCCTGGAGAATCTCAGTTCGGTTCTTCCGATTTCAGTGTTTTAGCCCCTTCCGGCACTCCTGTAGACGAAGTCTACGACATGAGACTGACTCTGATGGCCGATGGAGGATATCAGCAATTGATTTCGTTCTCTCTTCCTGTGGGAAATGGTCTTGAGTGTAACGTTGAGTCAGGAGCTGAGGACTGGACATGGGGTTCGATGGCAGGAGGATGGTCTAACGACTGGCATGTTTCTTCAGAGAAGAACTACTCCACTGGGGGTCAGTACAGTTTCAAATGCGGACATTCAAGTTCAGGTGACTACTCCAACCATCACTTCGGATATCTTGTTACTCCGCTTATCAACCTGCCTCTGGGAACCACTGTCAGTTTCTGGTCATGGATAGATGCTCAGACTCAGGATCTTCCAGAAGCCCTGGACGGCGGTTTGATCCAGTATGGCAGGTGTGGTTCGTGGATAGATCTTGTTCCTGTTCCGGGTTACACCCATCAGATCACTTCAGGTTCCAGCGGTCCATTTGATGATGCAACCGAGGTTTTCAGTGGAACCCTTCCATGGACCCAATACCAGGTTTATCTTCCAGACTCTCTTGCAGGACCCGGCCAGATCAGGTTCGTTTTCGGATCCGATGACTACGGAAGCAGAGAAGGCTGGTATCTGGACGAGATCAACATGGGAGACTCTACGTCCATCGAAGACCATAGCGGGGCTCCTGTTATAACAGAGCCTGTACTGTTCGTATCAGAAAACCCCTTCAGTGCCTCAGTTACTTTTACATACCTGCTGCCTGGAGTTGTAGATTCTTCACTGGAAATTTTTGATGTTTCAGGAAGACTTGTAACTTCTATCGATGTTTATTCAGAGGGGATGGTGCAAACCCTGCTCTGGAACGGAAAAGACTCATCCGGAATAAGTATTCCTTCCGGTGTTTATCTTGCAAAACTGCGGGGTTATGATCAGACAACAGTTCGATTGATCAAAATATAAGTCTGCGGATTTCATTGGGGGGGGGGCACAAGCTCCCCCCTCTTTTGTTACTTGTCGAACTCCTCGTCTGAATCTGATTCAGGTTCCTCTGCTCTTATTCCTTTAATCCTGTTCCATAAGGTAAGTTTGGAAAGAATTGCCTGAGCTGCCCCATAAAAGCAGAGATATTTACAGAAAAACCGTCTGATGAAAATTGCCAGAAGGATTGTTATTCCTGCAACAATAAGACTACCCGAGAGGAACAGCGTAAAAATCGTGTGGAACGGATCTATCGAACAGAAAGGCACAGACCAGCGCATTGAAATAACACCGAATCGGTTCAACAGGATCATGGCGATTAGAGCAAAAAGAACTACCTTGCTAAGATGTTTCAATTTGCTGTGAATCCTGCCTGATGGAGAGAATCTGCCTGGCACATGAATACGATAGAGGAATTCCTGCAAAGCACCGAAAGGACACACCCATCCGCAGAATACTCTACCAAAAAAGGCGCTGAAAAGAAGAGGAAGAACGAAAATCAAAATGCCGCTGAGCCCCAGGAAAGCCAGCCCGTCAGCTGTGAAGGCATACTGAAACGTTCCCAGAGGGCAGAAACATCCCTGCACACCAAAACCAAGAATCATAAGAGATACTCCTCTGACAACATGATGGGCAGTATTTCGTCTAAGTCTCTCCTTGAGCCTTCTGCCATAAAACCTTCTGGAAAGCCAGGTTGATATAAGAAGAAGAAATGAGAGAGTAATCAGAATGATGTTGATCCGCCGTTGTCCTCCGGCTGGGTTTGAACAACTGGTGTGTGAGGATACGCCATACCAGTGGGGGCAAAGAGCAAGCGAATCCGGGCAGGCAGCCTCAGGAGGAAGGCCAAGTGGACATCCCACAACGGTGGGGGTCTGAAGAAGACCTGGCGAGGAACCCGGTTCAGCACTGACAGATCCCTGTCCGGATCCTGCGCCTGGATTGTCACACAGATCATTTTGATCGGAGTCCGTATAAAAGGCACAGTCGGGACCTTCCACTGCACAAGCTTCGTCTGCTGAATACCTGAGTGGACATGAATTCCCAGGGGGAGAAAGAGAGACTTCCTCATCTTGTGCAGGAATCTCTGCTGCCACTGCAATTGCATTATCACAGGCTGTATTTTCATCCTCATCAATGAACAATGTACACTGCGGATCCTCAACAGAGCAGGCTTCATTTACTGTGAATCCCAGCGGACATTTGATTCCTAATATGTCAGTACTATCCTGGTCCAAAGAGGTTTCTTCTTCCAGTTCAGAATCCTGAACCTCTTCTGCTTCCTCAAGTTCAAGCGGAGGATCAGGTAGTTCCTCCTCTACCTGCTCTATAACTTCAACTGGAGGAACCGGCTGAGGACCGGGATTGTCGCAGAGAGTGTCTCCATTTGAATCAGTGTAGAAAGTGCACCTGGCGTTTTCCTGAGAACACGCTTCTTGAGGAACAAGGTTCAGAGGGCAGAATGGATCTATTAGGACCTCTTCTTCCTCCTCTTCAATTACCTCTGGTTCAGGTTCAACAACTTCCTCGGGCTCTTCTTCTTGCGCTTGCTCCTGTGGACCAGCGTTATCACAGAGACTGTCTCCATCACCGTCTGTGAACAAAGCACATGAAGGATCTGCAACATCGCATGCCGTGTCAGGAGTAAATCCCAGAGGACACTGCGCATAAAGGGCTGATGCCATAATAAGAAGAGTTACAAGATGCTTCACAGCCCTCCCTGCGGGTGTAAATTAACGGTTTACCTGAAAGATGCTTTTATACCGGCGAATGTCATCTGGTTAAGTGCCATCTCTCCGTTGAGCAAAAAGTGCGGAGTTTCCATGTACTGATCACCTGACGGTAAATCAAATGACCCGTAGACACAAGTTAAACCTGAAGTACCGGAGCTGTATGTGTATATCTCATCCTTCCCGTCAGGCCAGATTACTTCAAAGACAAGATTACCGTTTGCCGGAAGGTAAAAGAACGGAGTGTCGAAGTAGATTGTCAGATCTGTGTGAAGAAAGGTAATAGGATTTGTTCGTTCAAATACCTTGTATTTCACCCCACCGATGTAGTTTGCATCATACGTCGCACCTAACTCATCATTGGCACAGTATCCCAGGTAAACGACGAACTCATCAAAAGTTACCTCGGTTCCAGGGCCGGGAGACGGGTAGAACGTCATGGAGTTGATGGTCATAGCTTCTGAGAATTCACTGGCATTTGCTATCACCTGATAGCGAAGTGACTGCGTTCAATTACCGCAAAATGGTTTAGTACTGGAAAACTGTGAGGAACCTATCTCTACTGAAGCGGCAAGAAGCAGAGGAACAGCAAGCAAAAGAAGCAAAAGTGATTTCTTCATGTCTCTCTATCCTTTCTAAACAAGTTTTTGATCATCTGTAAAAGTATACGCCTGTATTTCATGAAACTATAAGATATTCTTAACAGCTAAGGTAGTCCCGGCGAGAACTCAAACAGCATTTCCCATCATTCTCCTATGTTATACACAAAGGGTTGCATAAAGTTCGAAGAGGACGATCACTACACTACCGGAAGGAAGCCTTGATACCGGCAAAAGTCAACTGATCAAATGAAAGAGCATCGCTGAGAAACAAATGCGACATGTCGGTGAATGCATATCCCTCAGAAAGATCATATGTCCCTGAAATTGAGGATACTCCTGCAGTTGGAAAGTTGTAAGAGTAGAATTCTCCCTCTCCATCTGGCCAGATGATATCAATTATCAGATTACCTTCTGCTGGATTGTAAAGAAAAGGAGTGTCAAAATATATGGTTGGTGAGGACGCAGCGATGGTAAAGTTTGTGGTGGTTTCAAACACTCTGGTTTTTGATCCACTGCTATAGTTCGCTTCGTAAACAGTACCCAGTTCACTATTGGAACAATACCCCAAATCCACAGAAAACTCGTAAAACGTAGTTTCATCTCCGGTTCCTGTCACAGCATCAAAGGTTATTGATCTTATTGTCATAGGCGTGGAAAATTCTACACTCTGCACTATCAACTGATAGCGAAGTGAACTTGTTCAATTGGCGCAGAATGGCTTGTTGCTGGCAAATACAGCTGATCCGACCTCAACCGTTGTAGCAAAGATCAGAGAAGCAATACACAGGAGAAAAAGCACTGAGTATCTCATTTAAGTTCCTTTCTGAAAAGGCATCAATTGTTTCGTGAAACTATACAATACTGACCGCATATCAACCAGTGCAGTAAAATCTGCACGACTATCGGAATGCAGCAAATAGCCTTTCATCCTGGGGACTTGACAAAGTTTAAAAATATAGGATATTTGCACTCCTTGAGTGGCCCGGTAGTTCAATTGGTTAGAGCACCGGCCTGTCACGCCGGAAGTTACGAGTTCGAGTCTCGTTCGGGTCGCCAAGGTGTCTTTTCAGGGGCAGTAATGCCCCTTTTTTTTGTAATTTCTATAAGATAATGCCGGGGGTTGACTTTCGTTCTGTTGTTATTCAGATTTCAGTATCAGTTTCCAGAAACACTATAAGAAA
>JAOZRM010000270.1 GCA_029940175.1 Candidatus Sabulitectum sp.
TACAACTTTCATTACCGCTCTTGTTCTTTACAAGTTTGGAACCGGACCTATCAGGGGATTTGCCGTTACCCTTTCCATCGGTATCATGGCATCCATGTTCTGCTCACTGGTATTTACCAGATCCATCTTCAGCATGATGCTTGCACAGGTTAAGAGAACCAGGATCAGTATAGGTAAGATGGCTCTGATAAAGGATGCTCATTTCAAAATTACCTCGATTCGCAAGAAAACATACGTAGCTTCTCTTGCAATGATCCTCATAGGACTCATTGCATTCTTCATTAATGGTGGGCTTAACCTTTCCATTGACTTTACCGGCGGTCTTGAGACTAATGTGATCTCCACGGAGCACAGCACTACCGATGAGCTTGGCGAAGCTCTGGTAGCACAGGGCCTGCAGAGCGTTCAAATACAGTCTCTTCAAGACTGGTCAGGAGATGGACACGCCTTTGTTATCAGAACCTCCACCAGTGATAAGGATGTTGTGTATGCTGCCCTCGGGCAGGAGAATTGCACCCTGATGGAGGATGAGAGCGGTAACTCAGAAGCCTCATTCATCAAGCAGATCGGCCCCAGAGTAGGTGCAGAGCTTAGATCAAAGGCTGTGGATTCAATTCTTATGGCCATGTTCTTCATCATTCTCTACATCTGGTACAGATTCCAGTTTAAATGGGGAGTGGCTGCTGTTGTGGCACTTATCCATGATGTTCTGATCACTGTGGGAATTCTTGCTCTTCTTCAGGTGGATGTGAGTCTGACCATTATTGCAGCACTGCTTACCATTGTTGGTTACTCTATCAACGATACTATTGTGGTGTTTGACAGGATCAGAGAGGACAACCGTCTCAGAAAGGGCAAAACCTTTGAAGAAACGGTTAACCATGGCATCAACGAAACCCTCAGCAGAACGATTGTTACGTCAGTGACAACTTTTGTTGCAGTACTTATGCTCTTCATCTTCGGTACAGGTGATATCAGAAACTTCGCCCTTACCCTTATGATTGGTATCATCGTTGGTACTTACTCCTCGGTCTTTGTTGCAAGCCCTATACTCATCGACTGGCATGCAAGGCTGAAGAGAAAGTAGACAGAATTACAGAGAAAAAGGGGGAGGGGCAATTGCCCTTCCCCCTTTTATTACCTGGGTATTGAAATTACGGCTTTTGCTCCGCCACCCTCTCCATTGGAGAGAGAAAGAGATCCTCCGTGCCGTTCTGCAATTCTACTGACAATGGAAAGACCAAGACCGGAACCTTTGCTGTCATGCCCCTTTACAAAGGGATTGATAGCTCTCTCGGCAAATCCAGCCGGGAAACCCGGTCCATCGTCTGATACAATGATATTGACACATTCATCCATAGCAATAACCTGAATCTCAATAGTGTTGACAGCATAGCGAATAGAATTTCGAACAAGGTTGGAAACTGCACGAAGAAGAAGTCTGTGGTCACCTGCAACAGAGGAATCGGAAATATTTGAAGAGACGTCTATCTTGATCTTCGAGTCAGGAACTCGCTCTCCGTCAGCAGCTTCCGTACATACATCCGCAAGGGAAACCTTATCCAGAGCCAGGGCACCGGTGCTGCCTATTCTGTTGAATTCAAGCAGTTCAGATACCAGTCTGTCCAGCTCGAAGAGGTCCTGCTCCATAAGACCAAGTTTCTCCTTCACTGTCTCGGGATTCTCGCGGGCCAGTTCCAGAGCGAAGGTTAACCTGGCCATGGGAGTTCTAAGTTCATGAGCCACTGCATTTAACAGCTCGTTGTGTGATCCAAGAAGAGAGATTATCTGCTCTGCCATTCTGTTAAACCCAGAGCCAAGTTTGTCAATTTCATCTCCACTTAAGGAGCCTGGGTACCTTGCTGAAAATTTTCCCTCTCCAAATTCACCTGTAACCTGTCTCAGTGTGGAAATTCGAGAAAAGACTGATCGAAGACCGAGGGCAAGGGCAAGAGCCTGCGACAGGAATAAACCAAGAGCGAACAGAACGAAAACACTGAATCTTGCCGGTGCAACCCTGCTTGAAGCAAGCATTGAGAAATCTGTACCATGGGGTTGAATCAGCCGTACTCCTCTCCACTCTCTTTCATCCTGAGGGGGGCGTCCGGGCATCATGGGAGGACGCTGGGAGTTTCTGAAAAAGCGAAGCACTATATCAAGAGAATCGGCGAGAAGTTCTATTTGAGGTCCAGTTGGATTCTGCATGCTCATTACTGTTCTTTCAAACTCATCAACTTTTTCTATTCTCTTGCGTTCGAAATGAGCTGGCAGTACGGAAAATGAGATCCAGATTGACAGCACCAGGGTTATCAGAGTTGTTATGGCAAGAACCATGTAAATTTTCCAGTAAAGCTTCATCAGGAATTCTCCGATGATGGAGGAGACATCAGGTAACCAAGACCGCGAACTGTTTTTATCATGTTTCCATGCTGCTCAAGCTTTCGACGAAGTCTGGAAACAAGCACATCCACTGATCTGTCAAAGGAATCGAAGTTGATGCCGCGCAACTCCTCCACAAGAACATTTCTTTTCTGAACACGACCCGCTCTTCTGGCCAGAAGCACCAGCAGATCGAATTCTGTTGTGGTAAGGTCAAGAATTTCCCCTTCAAGAGACGCTATTCTTCCAGGAACATTCACTGTAACCGGCCCTACTTCAATCATTTCTGCATTAAGATCGGAAGAACTGCGTCTTAGTAGTGCTCTTACCCTTGCTAGAAGAACTCTGGGAGTTACGGGTTTCCCCAGATAGTCATCCGCACCCAGTTCAAGACCAGTAACAACGTCAACATCGTCCTTCATGGCAGTAAGCATCATTATTGGGCCGCGCCATCCTTCTCTGAGAGACCGACAGATATCAAGACCGCTTATATCCGGCAACATCAGGTCGAGAATTACAAGATCCGGTCGCCACGCTACAACTCTTTTTTTAACATTGACACCCGAGTGCAGCACCTCGATTTTAAACCCCTGATTTGAGAGATATTCCGAAAGAAGAGAGGCGAGTGGAACATCGTCCTCCACAATGAGTATCTTTTCCTGCATAG